>JAEKKE010000102.1 GCA_019510535.1 Acidobacteriota bacterium | reverse complement strand
GTATCCAATACCGAGTACACGTTCAAGCTCGAGATGTCGCAGAACGGTGGAGAGTTTGCGGTCGTTGAAGAAGCGACAGGTCATAAAGTAACCACCGCAGCCCCGGCTAAGATGTAGATTCCGTATTTCGGCGAGATTCGTGGCGCACTGCGCGGCGACAACATAAGTTCTTCGGGGCCCAGTATTCCACCTGTGTCCTCCGGCGACCCGAGGAAAATTCCCGCTAGAGCATTTCTCCTGTAGGTGTAGTGCAGGGCTTTTGCATCTATGGGCGTTTTCCGCAATGAAAACGCCGCTGCACGCTCCTCACGGGATACCCAGCAACAGGAGAAATGCTCTAGTGTCCTGAGTCATTAGTTCTCGCCATAAATTTTGTCATCCTGAACGTTCGGGTCCCCAGCGAACTTGTTCGCTGGGGTGATTAGTGAAGGACCGGCTTTTTCAATGCTTCTAGACTCAGGACACTAGCGGGAGTTTCCGCCGATCGCGAAGTGCGCGAGCAGCTTGGGAAGCATGTCGAGCGCTGATTCTAAAGTATCGGCGGCTGCGAAGGTCTGGCCCCTGACTGGCCCCTCATTGGCCGCGCGCCCATAAGACTGATTTCTTCATAGCAATCCAGCCATCCACCTGGGAGGCGTACCGCTTCTCGAGCGCATCCCGCTTGAGCTTGAGGGTCGGCGTGATCAAACCGCTCGCAATGTCCCAGGGCCCATCGACGAGCGCGAGGAAGGAGAGCCGCTCGTGCGGATCGAGCTCCGCGTTGATATGAGTGAGCAGTTTTTCGAGCGCGTGGCCGAGTTCGCCATTCAACCCGCCGCTCTCGCACTGCTTACGCGCTTCCGCAGAGAGCACGGAGATCGCAAAGGGATGTGCGTGGCCGGCGCCCATGACACAGGTGGCCTCGAGAGCGGGGTGGATGGCAAAGCGCTTTTCGATCGGCACGGGTGAAACGTATTTGCCATTACTGGTCTTGAATTGCTCCTTGATGCGGCCAACGATCTTTAGCTGGCCATCGGGAGCGATCTCTCCTTTATCGCCGGTACGGAAGAAGCCATCCGCGGTGAAGCACTCGCGCGTTGTTTCCTCATTGCGGAAGTAGCCGATCATGTTCATCGCACTGCGCATCTGGATCTCGTCGTCACGGCCGATGCGTACCTCGACGCCGGGCAGTGCAGGGCCGACGTATCCCATGCGAAAGTCGGCTGGTCTGGGTGCGTGGGTGATGCCGGTCTCGGTGAGGCCATAGCCTTCGACAAGCCCTAGGCCGACACTGCGATACCAGGCGAGGACGTCGCACGGCAGCGCAGCCCCGCCCGAAGCCGCCAGGCGCACGTGGGCCAGCCCGAGCTGGCGCAGGATCTTCCGCTTCACATAGCTGCTGAGGATGGGGATGCGGAGCAGGCGATTGAGCTTGGGTTGCGGCACTTTCTCCAGTACGCTATGGCGGAGGTGCAGGTAGAGCCGGGGCACAGAGAAGAAGACTGTAGGGCGGGCGCGCTTGAGAGCGGCGAGGAGGTTATTCTGCCCTGCGGTGAAGTAGACGGTACAACCGATGTGCAGGCTGGTAGCCTCAATGGCGCCGCGCTCGGCGATATGTGCCAGCGGAAGATACGAGATGAACCGCTCATTGCAGTCCATATCGACCAGCGAGGCGATGTTGCTGCCGATGTGCGGGAAGAGAGAGAAGCGATGCATCACCCCCATGGGCTGACCGTTGGAGCTGGCGGTGTAGATGATGGTGGCTAGCTCATCGGCCCCGCGGATGGGGGAGTCCGAAATCGGCGCGCATTCGGTGAGGATCTCGTCCCAGCGGTGGTCACAGCCGTGAAGCACCTCAGGTGCGGCATTGGGCATTGCGATGCGCAGCACTCCTGCTGGAAGGCCATGCTGCATAGCCTCATGGTCGTCCAGAGCGCCGAGGAAACAAGCGCGGACATCGGCGTACTGCAGAAGGGCGTGGATGGACTCCGCGCGGAGCGATGGATAGAGGGGTACGGTGACCATGCCGGCCATCCATGCCCCCAGCTCGGCGATGATCCACCAGGCACTGTTGCGGGCCAGTGTCGCTATGCGTGCACCAGGCTCCCAGCCTCGCGCACGCAGAAAGGCTGCGATGCGCCGCGCCTCGTCCATGGTCTGCTGCCAGGTCCAGGAGCGGATGCTGCCATCGCTCATGGGTTGGACGAGATAGAGCTCCGCGGCACGGACGTGCTCCCAGTGGTAGGCCCGCCCAAGCGGGAGAAGATCATCGCCGAACTGCGCCATCCAGATGCCCTCCGTCTGCGGTCAGCGCTTTGTTCGTTCGGCTTAACCTGCCCCGAACCTACAAAGTGAAAGGCTCTCTTACCCCGGTAAAATTTGCGCCCCAAATTTCGCTTGCGCAATCCAGGCGAGAGCGCGTAGAACGGGTGCTGCAAATCCGACCGGCGAGTAAGATATCAACCGGAAGGGGCAGTGTCAATCACTAATGGAGTGGAACGATGCCCAAGCAGTCCGCAGCCTTACAGCCGCATCGACGGTTGTTCGCCGACCGCAGACGCAATCCGGACGCCAAGCGGGAGGCCGTGCTCCACACAGCTGTTCGCATATTCCTCGAGCGCTCCTACGCGCGCACATCGATGGATGACGTAGCGACGCAGTTGAACATCACAAAACCGGCGCTCTACCACTACTTCCGCAACAAGGAAGAGATCCTGGTGGAGATCTACCGGCTGGGAACGGACTTGATCGACGAGATGCTGGGTTCGATTGAAGCCGATGAAAAAACCGGGCTGGACAAGGTAGCAGACTTTATCGCCGGCTATACGCGGATCATTGCCGGGGACTTTGGCCGGGCCGTTGTCCGGCTGGATGACGGGGAGTTATCGAAGGCTGGCCGCAGGCTGGTGCGCGCCCGCAAGCGCGAGATCGACCATCGGTTGCGAGCACTTATCGACAGCGGCATTGAGGACGGCTCCATTGCCTCCTGCGATGCAAAGATTGCGGCCTTCATCCTGGCCGGGGCCATTCACGGGATGGCCAGTTGGTATAAGCCTGCCAGTCCAATGGACCTGGCCGCTATCGCCGGGCAATATGTTCGGATGCTGGCGGCGGGGCTGACAGCAGGAGACCTGCCGGAGCTGGCCGGGCGCCAGACAATTGCGCCACGTCGCTTTGAGTAGAGGGCTGCATGCAGAGACATGACCGGTCAAACGGGATCTCTCAGAAATCAAACGAGGCGAGCATGGGATCTGTTGCTGAGCAGGAAGTGAAGACGACCAAAGTCGAGCCGCCACTGCTGTTGCGCAAGGCTGCCGTCCTGGGTGCGGGGACAATGGGGTCGAGGATTGCGGCGCACCTGGCCAATGCAGGCGTGAATGTGCTGCTATTGGATCTGCCAGGCAGCGAAGGTGGGCGAAACACTGTTGCCGACAAGGCGCTCGAAGCGCTCAAGAAGAGCAAGCCGGCTGCGTTCTACACACCCAGCGCCGCCATGCGCATCCAGACAGGCAACTTCGAGGATGACATGGCCCGACTCGCCGAGTGCGACTGGATCGTCGAGGCGGTAACGGAGAACCTGGAGATCAAGCAACAACTGCTGGCGCGCGTAGCACCGCATGTGCAGCCTCATGCCTTCCTCACCACCAATACCAGCGGCATACCGGTTGGCTCGATTGCCAGCGTGCTGCCTCCCGAACTACGCCGCCGTTGGTTTGGCACACACTTCTTCAATCCGCCACGCTATATGCGGCTGGTGGAGGTGGTTCCAGGACCAGCTACCGACCCGGCGGCCATGGCGGCACTCTCCGCCTTCCTCGACCAGAACCTCGGCAAAGAGGTGGTCCGGGCACGGGACACGCCAAACTTCATCGCGAACCGCATCGGCATCTTCTTCATCCTCGAAACGCTGCGCGTCATGCGGGAAGAAGACCTGAACGTTGAGGAAGTAGACGCCCTGACGGGCACCGCCATCGGCCTGCCGCGCACCGGCACCTTCCGGCTGGCAGACATGGTCGGGCTGGACATCCTGGCGCACGTGGCGCGAAACTTCGCGCAAGCCCGCACCGATGCTGGCGGACAGGCTGCGCTGCCACCCTTCCTGGAAATCATGCTTGCGCGCAAGTGGCTGGGCGACAAGGCGGGTGGAGGCTTCTACAGAAAAGAGCGAGGCGCGGACGGACAAGAGGCTCGCTTCGTCCTCGACCTGAAGACGCTGGAGTACCAGCCGGCGTCGAAGCCCAAATTCCCGGCGCTGGATATGGCGAAGAACGTGGAGTCGCTGCCGGAGCGGCTGCGGATGCTGTTATCCGGTGACCAGAAGAAGGACAAAGCGGCGCGCTTTCACTGGAAGCTTCTGACACGGCTTTGGAACTACTCTACCGATTGCCTGCCCGAGATTGCAGACTCTGCCGCCAGCATCGATGCAGCGATGCGCGCCGGCTACAACTGGCAGCTTGGCCCGTTCGAGATGTGGGATGCAGCCGGCGTAGCGGAGACAGTCGCTCGCGTGCGGGCCGCGGACGAGCCTGTCAGCCCGGTTGTCGAGGCGATGCTGGCCAGCGGGGCAAAGACCTGGTATGCCGGCAACGGCACTGCCTGTTATGACCTGGCGACACGGCGTTATCAAACGGTGGTGCGGCCTACGGGCATTGCGCGCATCGCTACCTGCCGCGCCAGCAACGGAGTCGTGTGTGCGAACCAGGGCGCGTCGCTCATCGACATCGGCGATGGCGTCGGGTGCATCGAGCTGCACTCGACGAAGAGCGCGATCGGTGATGACATCATGCGGCTGATCACAAAAACGCTTGAGCCCTCGTCGGAGTGGGTGCGCGACTTCCGCGCCTTTGTGATCTCCAGCGATGCGGAGAATTTCTCGATTGGTGCAAATCTGATGCAGCTGCTGCTTGCCGCCCAGGAAGGCGAATGGGAGGACATCGACCTGACGGTTCGCGCCTTCCAGCGCATGACACAGTCAATCAAGTTCTGCCCGCGGCCAGTGGTGGTTGCGCCCTATGCGTTGTGCCTGGGAGGCGGGACCGAGATCTCGCTGCACGGCGCACGTCGGCAGGCACATGCCGAACTGTATATGGGGCTGGTAGAGACCGGTGTCGGCCTGATTCCCGGTGGCGGAGGCACCAAGGAGTTCGCGCTGAAAGCCACAGATGAGGCAATTCACGCCTTTGGCGATCCATCCCGTGTCGCGATCTCAACCGAAATCGTAGACACCATGAAGCAGGCCTTCGAGACGATCGCGATGGCGAAGGTCTCCACCTCTGCGGCCGAAGCGCGATCGCTGAACCTGTTGACCGAGGAAGACGGCATCACGCTGAACCGCGAGCGGCTGCTGCTGGAGGCAAAAAATGCCGCTCTTGCGTTGGCGGACGCCGGGTATCTGCCGCCGGTGATGCGCTCCGAGATTCCCGCTGCGGGCGAGAGCGTGCGGGCGACGCTCCGGTTGGGAGCCTACCTCATGCAGCAGTCCGGTTACGCGAGCGAACACGACGTAAAGGTGGCCGGGCACGTTGCACATATTCTGTCCGGCGGCAGCATCGCCCCCGGCACGCGCGTGAGTGAGCAGTACTACCTGGATCTGGAGCGCGAGGCCTTCCTCTCGCTTTGCGGCGAGCGCAAGACGCAGGAACGCATCGCCTACACGCTGAGCAACGGCAAACCCCTTAGGAACTAGTTATGCAGGAAGCAGTGATTGTCAGCAGCATCCGTACACCGGTCGGCAAAGCAGGACGAGGCAGCCTCGCTACAACGCGGCCGGATGACCTGGCGGCCACGGCGATTGAAGGCGCATTCGCGCGAGTGCCGCAGCTCGACAAAAGCGAAGTGGATGACGTCGTGCTGGGCTGTGCGCATCCCGAAGCAGAGCAGGGCATGAACGTGGCGCGGATCGCGAGCCTGCGTGCTGGTCTGCCGGTGGAAGTTTCGGCGATGACGGTGAACCGCTTCTGCGCATCGGGTCTGCAGGCGATTGCGCAGGCAGCCGATCGCATCCGCGGCGGTGGCGCATCGGTGGTCGTGGCCGGCGGCACGGAGTCGATGAGCATGATCCCTATGGGCGGTCACAAGATCAGCGCCAACCCATGGCTGATTGACAACATGCCCGCCGCCTATCTCTCGATGGGATTGACAGCGGAGCGGGTGAGCGAGCGCTTCCATATCAGTCGCGAGGACGCTGACAGCTTCGCGCTCGCCAGTCATCAGAAAGCCTTGAAGGCGATCGCTGAGGGACGCTTCACGGACGAGATCGTGCCGGTGGAATGGACCGAACGCACACCGAAAGCGGGCTCTGCAAAGCCGGTAGAACAGACGCGCAGCTTCCAGATCGACGAAGGACCGCGCGCCGATACATCCGCTGAGGCGCTGGCCAAACTTAAACCGGTCTTCCATGTGAAGGGCACGGTGACGGCGGGCAATTCGTCGCAGACCTCCGATGGCGCAGCGGCCAGCATTGTGATCAGTGCGGAACGCGCGGCCGCCCTGGGGATGAAGCCGATGGCGCGATTCGTTGCTTTTGCCACCGCGGGTTGCGCTCCGGAGGTGATGGGAATCGGACCGGTACACGCCGTGCCGAAGGTGCTCAAGATCGCCGGGCTGAAACTGGAGGACATTGGACTGGTGGAATTGAACGAGGCCTTCGCCGCACAGGCGCTCGCGGTCATTCGTGAACTTGGTCTCGATCCGGGGAAGGTAAACGTGAATGGCGGCGCGATCGCACTGGGACATCCGCTGGGCTGCACCGGTGCGAAACTGACCGCCACATTGCTGCACGAGATGCAGCGTCGCAAAGTGCGCTATGGCCTGGTGACGATGTGCGTGGGCGGCGGGATGGGTGCAGCAGGCATCTTCGAGAATCTGGACTGATTTGTTAGAGACAGGAGCGACTGATGACAACGCTGGCATCACAATCCACTACGACGGTCAAAGCCGCTGCTGGCGGCAGCTTCCTGCTCGAAGAACGCGCACCGCAAGAGGTTTTCACACCCGAGGACTTCAACGACGAACAGCGGCTGATCGCCGAGACCGCCTCGAACTTTGCGCAGAAGGAGATTCTCCCGGCAGCCGACGCGATCGAGGCAAAGGACTATAAGATGACACGCGGGCTGCTGGCGAAGGCCGGCGAGCTGGGACTGATGGCCACCGACACCCCGGAGGAGTATGGCGGCCTTGCGATGGACAAGGTGACATCGGCCATTGTGGGGGAGAAACTCTCTGTGCTGGGCAGTTTTGCCGTTACCTTCAGTGCGCACGTGGGCATCGGCATGCTACCCATCATCTGGTACGGCACTCCGGAGCAAAAGCAGAAGTATCTGCCTAAGCTGGTAACCGGCGAGTGGGTGGGAGCTTACGCCCTCTCTGAGGCTTCCTCCGGCTCAGACGCGATGAGCCTGCGTACACGCGCCGTGCTCTCCCCGGATGGGCAACATTACGTCCTGAACGGCGAAAAGATGTGGACCACCAACGCAGGCTTCGCCGATCTCTTCACCGTCTTCGCAAAGGTGGACGGCGAGAAGTTCACGGCCTTTCTGATCGAGCGCAATACGCCCGGCTTTTCCGTAGGCAAGGAGGAGCACAAGCTGGGGATCCGCGGCTCCTCCACCTGCCCGCTGATCCTGAGCGATTGCAAAGTGCCGCTGGGCAACCTGCTGGGCGAGTTGGGTAAGGGACACCATATCGCGTTCAACATCCTGAACATCGGCCGTTTCAAGCTGGGCGCAAGCGCGATCGGCGCCGCAAAGAATTCACTTGCAAATGCAGTGCGCTATGCCAAAGAACGCGTGGCCTTCGGCAAGGCCATCGGCGAGTTCGGCTTGATCCAGCAGAAGCTGGCTGAGAGCGCGACCGGCATCTTTGTGGGCGAGAGCATGGCCTATCGCACCATTGGCATGATCGATGCGGCGCTGGGCTCGCTCGAAGGCGACAGGGCGCATGACGCGCGGGAGATCCAGAAGAAGGTTGAAGAGTACGCGGTTGAGTGCTCCATCCTCAAGGTATGGGGATCCGAGATGCTGGACATGGTGGTGGACCATACGATGCAGATTTATGGTGGCTACGGTTACGTGGAGGAGTATCCGGCAGAGCGTGCCTATCGGGACTCGCGCATCAATCGCATCTTCGAGGGTACGAACGAGATCAACCGGCTGATCATCACCGGATGGCTGATGAAGCGCGCGGCGAGTGGACAGTTGCCGCTGCTGGACGCGATCAAGAAGCTGATGGCAGAGGTGATGGAGCCGCCCTCCTTCGACACCGGCGACGATATCGATGCCCCATTGAGAGCCGAGGCAACGTTGCTTGTGAATTTGAAGAAGACGGCCCTCTTCTGCTCTGGCTCAGCGACGCAGAAGTACCTGCAGGCACTGCAGGATCAGGAGGAGATCATGGGCGACCTGGCGGACATGACGATGCAGGTCTTCGCGCTGGAATCAGCGCTGCTACGCGCGTGCAAGCTGGCGTCGCAGCCCCAGGCCCAAAAGTCGCAATCGCAGACCGCGCACGCGATGGTGAAACTCTTCGCAGCCGATGCGCTTGCGGTGGTCGAAAAGGCGGCGCGACGTGTGCTGGCCGCTGTTGCCGAAGGTGACACGTTGCGCACCCAGCTCGCCATCATGCGGCGGCTGCTGAAGTACACACCAGAGGACACCATCGCGCTGAGCCGCGCTGTGGCACAGCGGCAGCTCGAGGCGGGTGGCTACAAACTCTGAATGAGAACATCTCGCCAGGTGATCGCGTAGGCCAGTCAAGTTATCGGCATCAAACAAAAGTGCCTGCCTCGTCGAGGCAGGCACTTTCTTAACTCCACGAAGCCTGGAGCATTTTCCCTGTAGATGTCTTCCAGAGCATCCGCATCTATGGGCATTTTCCGCAATGAAAACGCCGCTGCACGCCCTCTTCGGGATACCCGGCAACAGGGAAAATGCTCTAATCCAGCTTACTCACACGATTCAGTCCATTGAACGCAGCCACCTTATAGCACTCGGCCAGCGTGGGA
>JAEKKE010000101.1 GCA_019510535.1 Acidobacteriota bacterium | reverse complement strand
ACCATCATGTAGAAACTTGTCGTCTTTCCCGCCCCATTGGGGCCAAGCAGGCCGACGACCTCGCCTTGACTGACGTGCAGGCTGACCCCGCGTACTACCGGGCGGCCGCCGTAGCTCTTTCCGATCTCATCTGTCGACAGCCTGCGCATTACTTCACCTGCGTTTCGGTGCGCACACGCCGGTCGCTCGCGCCCGATACAACCACGCTACCATCCGCTGCGTGGAAGCTCAATTGCGTCCCCGTGATCGTCCCCTGTTGGGGATCCACCACTTTGGGGGATCCGGTAAGCACGGCCAACCCATCGGCCGCCGTATAGACCAGCTGGCCTCCCGTTCCCCGGCGCTGCCCCTGCTCGATCACAACATCTTCTTTGGCGACCACCCGCTCCACACTGCCGCTGAAATCAGCCGTCTTTGCTTTGGTGGCAGAAAGAAAGACCGTCGCCTGCCGCGCGCTGACGGTGCCGTCGGCGCTCTCCATCCGAACAGGTCCGGCAAACTCCACCTGGTGTTGGGCTTCGCTGAAGCTCATCTGGCGGGCTGTAATGCGATAAACCGCCGAGGGACGCTTCGGCGTGGCCGCCGAGACCAGCACCGCTCGCACCATGCCGTTGCCTGCCGCGGCCAAAGCGGTATGCTTCCCTCGGTCAAGCGTGATCGAGGGAGCCTCTACCTGGGAGTTCGACTGCCACAGACGCGCTGGACGGGTTCCGCCGGTAAAGATTGCCAGCTCGTCCTGAGGTCTCCATTCCGCCCGGTCCGCAATGACGTGCATAGGGTCATTGCCGCGGGCGTAGTTCGCTTTCACATTGCCAATGGCCCAGGACTGCCGCGTCTGACGCTGCATCTGGATCCGGTCCGCCTCTACGCTTCCATCGCCGTCACTGACACGCGGATGCCCGGTCAGCTCTACCAGGCCGTTCTGCTTCAACACGGCCTGATCACCCGTGGCGCTACTCTGGCGAGGCTGCCCCTTCACCACGCTGGCCTGCGTCACGGTCACGCCGCCCGACATGGTGCCAGACTCCACCTCATTGGCAGCATTCAGGGCGACATCGATGCGATCTGAAGCGCCGGTCTGGGTGACACCCTTCGCTGAGACCGATTCCATGCGGGCATGACCTTCACCATGGACCTGCGACGCCCGAGGCCGCCGGTCGCCGGTAAACTGCGCCGTCAGCAGCTCAGCCTGGAAGTGGCTGCGCGCCCCATCGGCAACGCTCAACACGTTCGCGTCTCCCTCAGCCACGGCCGAGCGCAGCACGGGATTCTTCTCAACCTGCTCGAAGTGGAGGTCAACCTTGGCGGCACGCAGATCCCGCGAAGTCCGTTTGCCTTCTGCATCCGTCAGATGCACGCCTCCGGTCAGGTGTGCGACCTTTGCCACGCCGCCTGGTCCGAATTCCACCAGCGCCTCGGACGCATCACCGCGCGAAATCCGTTCGCCTGTGTTCTGCTCCGTGTGTACTGCACCCTGAAGCCGAACCCGTTCCGGCTCACTGCGGGCACTCAGCCATGTCTCGCTGCGTTGCGCCGTGAGCAGACGCCCGTCGTCGGAGGTCACCTTAAGCCCTCCGGAGGTCTCAATCCGCTCGGCCGAGCCATCCCGGCGGAGATGCACGATCGCCTCCGCCGCTTCTCCGACGGAGTTGCCCTGTACCATGCGGGTCTGCTTCAGTTGCGCAATCTGGCCCTTGCGATCGAGCTGAGCCCATCCGGCGAACATCTGAACCTGGCGGCCCTTGGCCTCAGTCGTCGCATCCACGGCCGAATGCAGTACCAGCAGCCCAGTATCGGTGCTGTAGTCCGCGCCCGTAGCGTGGCCGCTTACCCCTTTGGCGGCAAACTCGATCGGTTTCTCAGTGGCAGCAAGGCCCAATTTCTGCAGAAAGACCAGACCGCTGGTCTTCACATGAACGGCCGCCTGCTCTTCGTCGCCCTCCGGAGTGTCAAGGTCGAGATGCACTTCGCCGTCCGCCTGGATGACGCCGTTGTTCTGGTCGTAGACGAACTCATTGCTGCTGATGCGATCGATCCTGGAGCCGTCATGCACGATGATGTTGACATCATGCAACGTCACCTTGCCGTCGGTACGTTGAATCATCTTCGACGCATGTACGGTAAAGAGTGTGCGGCCTTTAACGCTCTGGGAATAGGTGAACCCATTGGTCGACTGCTTGATGTCGACCCCAAGCTGCTGCGGGAGTCTCTTTAGAAAACTCCCCGTCCGGTACCGCGCATAGCCTATAAAGCCGGCCACCAGCAAGAGCAGTGCGCCCGCACCGATCAGCAGCCACATCCGCAATCGCTCAACTGTAATCCGCATTCCGTGCCACATCTATTCTCTCACCGGCCTACAATGAAGCCTGCATGAGCGATCAACTCTACCTTTCCCTCTGGTTTCCGAACTTCCGGCTGGAAGCGTTGCCCGCCGCTTTGATCAGCGTCCTGCAGCAGTTTGCACGCATCTCCGGCGACAGCCGCGTCTCGGCGGCATCCGCTATCCCCATTGACTGGACCGAGTCGCCCATCTACCAGCGCATTTATGTCAATGACGAGCAAGCGCAGGAGAGCGATGACTCCAAGATCGAAAATGCCGTCCGCGAAGCCACCGAACAGCTCCATGACGACACCGCCTACGAGTTCGAGATGAAATGGCAGCTCTGGCTGCCGGAGTCTGCCGAGGGGTTCGACACGACCTGGCGATTGCAGCCCCATACAGTCAAGATCACCGGCTTCGGCCCGGAATTCGACGAAGGCGCCTACGACCAGAACGGCCATATCCGCGTTGACTTCGGCCTCGACACACCATGGGTCTTGGACACGCCGGAGATTTTGGAAGACGAGGATCTCGACAAAACTGCGCAACAAAAGATCCAGCAAAACGTAGAAAAACTTCTGGCCTTCACTTTGTCCGTTGAGAAACATAGCGGCATCTCCAGTCGCCTGCTCTGGACCGAATCCGGAGAGCCGCTGGCGGAGAAACTGGTGGCCAGCCTGCAGCGGCTGAACTAGGGTGTGTCATCAAACTCGTGCCGTCAGCGCCCGGAGCAGATTTCTCCGCTTCCGCCGCGAAATGACCAACAAAACTGGCGGAACATCCGCTGCGCCCTGCTAAGTTAGTTGCATAACACCGTCTCTCTGCGCCTCGACACCATTCCTTCCCTAGGAGCGACATGGTTCACACTCCGGCCAGGTTGGCCAGTACGCCTGTCTCGCGGCGCACCACGGTCATCTATGTCACTGCCCTGCTGCTGATCGCGGGTCTCTCCATCAGCTCGCACCTGCTGACCAGTGCCATCATCCAGCGTCAGGCTGCGACCGCCGGCACAGTAAACATGGCGGGCAGGCAACGCATGCTCGCACAGCGTATCTTCCGCATCTCGCTGCAGATGGCCGATGGCTCCGAAGACTTTGTCCAGGCACGGGTGGAGCTCATCAACGCCATTACTCAGATGGAACGGGAGCGCGAAAACCTATTGCACGGCTCCGTCTCTCCGCGCATCCTCGCCCCCACTACGCCGCGGTTGCAGACCATCTACTTCGGCCAGGAAGGCTCCCTCGAAGACCTCGGCAACCAGTTTCTCGACCGCGCCAAGCATCTCGCGGCTACCCGGCATGAAGAAGTCAGCCTTAGCAACAAGGACCTGGCTGCAATCGGCTTCCTTCTGCAGCAAAAGCTCGTGCCTGCACTGGAAGCCTCGGTTGCCGCCTATCAGGCAGACAGCGAAGAGGCGATCCAGCGGCTGAAGCAGACCACGCTGCTTCTGCTTTGCCTCATGTTGCTCCTGCTTCTCGCCGAGGCGCTGTTCCTGTACCGGCCGCTCTTCCACCGGCTCAGGGTCTCCTATGATGCCCTCATCACGGCGGCGCGTACCGATCCTCTGACCGGGTCCCTGAACCGCCGGGCCTTCCTGGAAGAGTGTGCCAACATCTTTCAACGGTTTCGGCGCACCGGTTCTCCCATCGCCATGCTGTCTATGGATCTTGATCACTTCAAATCGATCAACGATACCTGGGGCCATGCCACCGGAGACCGCGTCATCCTCGAGTTCGTCGCCGCCACCCTGAGCTGTCTTCGACCGCACGACCGTATGGGCCGCCTAGGAGGCGAGGAGTTCTCCATCCTTCTTCCCAACACACTGCCTGAGACCGCCTTCGCACTTGCCGAGTCTATCCGCTCGACCGTGGCTTCAGTCCCGGTCACCTCCGATACCGGAGAAGAGCTCCACTTTTCCGTTTCGATCGGCATTGCGGCCTCCTTTCCGGGCGATGGCGACATCTTTGCCGTACTAGCCCGTGCTGACCGTAACCTCTACGCAGCTAAGGAACAAGGCCGCAATCGGGTCGCTGTGACGTAGCCGCAGGCTGGGCGCCGGACACACCCATTTCGTCCAACTGCTCTACAATCTCAAGAACATGATCGTGTCACCCGTACCTGAGGCACTTACCTTCGACGACGTCCTGCTTGTTCCTGCGTACTCTGACGTTGTCCCCACGCAGGTTTCCACGCAGACCCGTCTTACCGCCAACATCATGCTGAATATTCCGCTGATGTCGGCCGCGATGGACACCGTAACCGAGTCCCGTCTGGCCATCGCTATGGCGCAGCAGGGCGGTATGGGAGTCGTCCACCGCAATCTCACGATCGAGGCCCAGGCAAGCGAGATCGACAAGGTCAAGCGCTCTGAGTCCGGCATGATCGTTGACCCGGTAACCATCGGACCCGATCAGCCGATCGCGGACGCCCTTGATGTGATGCGGCGCTACAAGATCTCCGGCGTTCCGGTCACACGCAACCGTAAGCTGGTCGGTATCCTGACCAACCGCGACCTCCGCTTCGTCTCCCGTACCGATCTCCGCATCGACGAGGTGATGACCAAAAACAACCTCATTACGGTCCCGGTCGGCACGACCCTGGAGCAAGCTGAACAGATCCTCCACCAGCATCGCGTGGAGAAGCTCCTGGTGGTCAACGACGCCTACGAGCTGAAGGGCCTGATCACCGTCAAAGATATCCAGAAGAAGTTGAAGTATCCCAACGCTTGCAAGGATGACCAGGGCCGTCTGCGCGTCGCCGGAGCCATCGGCGCCACGGGTGACTTCCTGGAGCGCGCTGCTGAGCTGATCAAGGCCCGCGTCGACGCGCTCGCCATCGACTCCGCACACGGGCACTCCAGCCGCGTTCTGGAGGCTGTGGCTGAGTGCAAGAAGCGCTTCCCCAACGTTGACCTCATCGCCGGCAACATTGCCACCTATGAGGGTTGCGCTGCTCTTATCGAAGCCGGCGCCGACGCTGTGAAGGTAGGCATTGGACCTGGCTCCATTTGCACCACCCGCATGGTTACGGGCGCGGGCATGCCGCAGATCACCGCCATCTCTGAGGCCTATCGCGCCGCAGATGAGCGCGGCATCTCCGTTATCGCCGACGGTGGCATCAAGTACTCCGGTGATATCACCAAGGCCATCGCCGCCGGCGCCTCCATCGTCATGATGGGTTCGCTCTTTGCCGGCGTGGACGAGTCCCCAGGTGAGACCATCCTTTACCAGGGCCGCAGCTTCAAGGCCTACCGCGGCATGGGCTCACTCTCTGCAATGGCGCAGGGATCAGGCGAGCGGTACTTCCAGGGCAAAGACGACATGAGCGGTCAGGCGGAGCGGCAATCGATCACTGCTCCTGAGGCGACGAACTCCAACCGCCTGGCCAAGTTTGTTCCTGAGGGCATCGAAGGCCGCGTACCGCATCGCGGACCGCTGGAGAATATGGTCTACCAGCTTGTCGGCGGCCTGCGCTCGGGCATGGGCTATCTGGGCTGCGGGACGATTCCGGATCTGCAGAAGAACGGCCGCTTCATTCGCATCTCCGGCGCCGGTCTGCGCGAGTCGCACGTTCACGATGTCATCATCACGCGCGAAGCGCCCAACTACCACGTCGAATAGAGCATTTCTCCAGTAGGTGTAGTGCAGGGTTTATGCATCTATGGGCGTTTTCCTCAATGAAAACGCCGCTGCACACTCCTCCCGGGATGCCCAGCAACAGGAGAAATGCTCTAGATGACTGTTTTCAGCAAAAGGCCTTCCAATCTGGAATCACGCACCGGTGTGCGCTGGCTCCTCTATGCCTGGCTTCCGGCCATCATCATGGTCGTCGCCATCATCACGGAGTCCACACACACCTTTTCAGCGGCCAATACCGATGGGATGTTCAGGCCGGTCTGGGAGGCAATCTTCGGTAAAGTGGATAACCTCCGCTGGCAGGAGATCCACCACTACATTCGCAAGACCGGCCACTTTACCGGATATGGCCTGCTGTGCACTACCAGCCTGCGGGGCTGGCTGCTGACCTTCGCTCGCAGTCTGCGGCACATGCCTATCGGCGCATGGCGCGCACGCTCTGCACTCATGGCGATCTGCACGACAGTTTTTGTCGCATCCAGCGATGAACTGCACCAGTACTTCATGCCAGATCGCACCGGAACCATCGTCGATGTCGGCCTCGACACATTTGGCGGCCTCTGTTTCCTTGGTCTGATTGCGCTGCTGTTTTGGCGCAGGGGTTCTCGCTCCAGGTAACTAGTCTTATCGACATGTTCGAAAGCCATACTCTGGGTGCCCCATTCACCGGGGCCCCGAACGAAGGTGTTCGTTAGGGTGGTCACGCGAAAGCGTGAGCCGGACATTCGAGTGAAGCTCGAATCAGGTGGGAGCAGCGGGCTTTTAGCCCGCTGCTCCCACCTGTTTTAGCACGCTCAAAGCCTGACGTTCGTCCTGACTCCCACGCCTTGGACAACGTTTGTGACACCGCCAGGTTATCTCGACTAGCGAAAGTAATCGGCCTTACATCTTTGGGCATAGGTCATTTGCCTGTGGCGCGGCCCCTGCCGTAAAGCGCACACTCAGCGCAAAATTCAACGCACCAATATGCGTGCGGAAAGTACTTGATTTGTCTGTCACATACAGTCATTCCGGATCAAATCATCGGCTTGAGCACGTTGGCCAGATGGTTGTTGGAGGTGCAACGAAACTACCTGGCCTTTGAAAGCAATTTCTCCGAGGTCAAAGACGATGAAAAAACTAATCAAAACAGTTCAGCTTGCCTGTTCGATTTTGTTGTTTTCCTGGGGTGCCCTGCTAGCACAGACGATCACAGCCAGCGTAAACGGAACAGTAACCGATCCAACCGGAGCAGTCGTTGTCAATGCCACAGTAATGGCCGTCAACGTCGACACCGGTGTGACAACGCCTACCACCACGAACCACGAAGGGATCTACGCCATTCGCTTTCTGCAGATTGGGAACTATCAGATAAAGGTTGAATCTGCCGGCTTCGCGACAACCACATTCGGTCCATTCGTCCTTGAAACCGGACAGAACGCCAAAGTTGATATGAAATTGCTGCTGGCCAGCCAGGCACAAAACGTCGAGGTCACCTCAGAGGTTGTGCCGCTGATTAATACGGAGACTCCCACGCTTGCTACAACTCTCGACACGCGAGCCATTGAGAATATCCCGCTGGTAAGCCGCAATCTTGTTGCTCTCACCATGTTTCTACCGGGTGCCGTCAGCACAAATCCAAATGGCTTCGTAAACCAGGCCGGAGTCTCCGGTCCTATCAGCTCGAACCAAAGCGTATCGGTGAATGGAAACCGGCAGCAGACGAATCAATATCTGCTGGATGGCATGAATATCAATCAGACGCTGGACGATATTCCCGGCTATAACCCGAGCGTCGACGCCATCGGCCAGGTGCAGGTGATCTCTGCCAACGCACCCGCCGAGTATGGCAACGTGCTTGGCGGCGACATCCTTTATCAAACCAAGAGCGGTACCAATCAATGGCATGGAAGTGCGTTCTACTACCTGTCGAACTTCAACCTGAACGCGAACACATGGGCCAACAAACACGGCACGACAATCATTCACAAGACGTCCATTACCCGCAATATCTTCGGTGGGACATTCGGCGGCCCTATCTTCCATGACAGACTCTTTTTCTTCGCGGACTACCAGGGCGGACGATACCACTCCGGCGGCATTGGAACGGCGACTGTGCTGACCGCGAAGATGAGACAGGGGGACTTCTCCGAGCTTCTTGATCGCAGCCTTATGTGTTCCGGCGATTCCGGCGGCGTGTGCACTTCCAACGCTCGTTTGATTCAGCTATACGATGCGACCGCGAACGGCTTTCCCGCATACGCCAACAACAAAGTCTCCGTTCTGAACCCGGCTGCCGTCTATCTGTTCGCGCACCCGGAGATATATCCGCTGCCGAACCGCACGCCGGATCGAAACAATACGCCGGCACGCAATAACTATCAGGGACCGACGAAGAACCGGAACTACGGCAATCAGTTCGACATCAAAGTCGACTGGAAGGCCGCGGAGAAAGACACCCTCTCCGTGCGGTTCAGCAAAGCCGAGCAGGGACAGACCACAACCAATGTTCTACCGGTCAGCTTCGCCAGTGCGCCTACGTTTCCAGTTCGCGGAGTCGCAATCAATGAGGTCCATACCTTCAATGCCTCAACGGTGAATGAGTTCCGCGCCGGCTACACCCGCATTCAAAACAACGGTGCTGTGCTGCTGGATCCGACCGGAGTCTTCGGACTCAATGGCGACAAGATCCTCAGCATTGGATCGAATAACGCGGTCTCCCAGGCATTCGCCGGTTTCACGGCCCTCGCTATGAGCGATTCGGCGAGCCCACAAGGCTTCCGGGCCTCCAACGGAACCGAGTACACCACTCTCGGTAGCGCAAATCTCGGGACCAACTACACGCTGAACACGTTTCTCTATGGCGACAACTTCACCTGGCTGAAAAACCGCCACACCATCAAATTCGGTGTGCAGTTCCTTCGTCAGCAGCAGAACAACTTCTATCCGGGCAACGATGGTTCTCTGGGCGGGTTTTACTATCTCGGCCCCGGTACAGCCAGTCCGAATGGCAACCCCAATGGATACAGCACCGGCTATACCGCGGCT
>JAEKKE010000458.1 GCA_019510535.1 Acidobacteriota bacterium | reverse complement strand
GTGAAAGTGATACCAAAAAAGCTCAGCAGAAAAAACCGGAACATTGCCCTTTAGGCTATGTCTTTTAGCGCCATAAGACTACGGTTTTTCTGACTTGAGAGAGCGGTAGCTCTTCTTGAGTGCGATCTGGAAGGCGAAGAGCTCCTGGTTTTCCGTCTCCTGCGGCGCGCGGGTCTTTACCTGGCGAATGTAGAGCTCGCTACCCTCGATCGGATCTTTCACCCCACGGATGTCATAGAAGAGATAGCCCGAGACGGTGGTATGCGGCTTGACGACCGTGGTCGGAAAGCTAAAGTCGTTGAAATCCTGAGTGATCTTCTTATCGACCGGATGATGAATGGTCATGGGGGGAAGCGGCCCGGGCAATGGGATCTTGGTCCCCTTGGCGTTCTTGTAGGTGAAGAGACGGCGGTTGACCTCTTCTTCGACCGCTGCGGGAATCTTGTCGTTGTCGCTGGTCATCATCTGCATGCGGGCGTCGTCGAGCGAGACCAGGTTGTCAGAGTTATTCGTCACGATAACGCGGATAGGCAGGAGGTCATTCTCGAGGTATTTAATGCGGAAAAACGGGCACTTCTGCTCGGTATCGCAGACGTCGGCGGCGATGGCTACCTTCTCTGAATCGTGCACATCTTTGGCCGGATAGCTGGTGGCAGGATCCGCTGCAGGCGGTTTCTTATCTGCTGCAACGGCAGGCAGGGCATATAGAAGAGCAACGGCTAACAGTCGGCGGTAGCGCATCATCGGTTCCCAAACCTTTATCATCTTCGCTGTTAGACGAACAAGACCCGCGAATGATGACCCTCTACAGACTGGCTTATGTGGCAGCGCTGCTGCTGAGCGCACCGTACTGGCTGGTGCGCATGCTGATGCAGCGAAAATATGCCCTGAGTCTACGGCAGAGGCTGGGCGTTGTGCCGGAACGCGTCCGGCAGACGGCAAAACGCGGCAACATCGTCTGGCTGCATGCCGTGAGCGTGGGCGAGACGCTGGCGGCGACGCGGCTGGTCGAGGAACTGGAACGTGCCTTACCGGGGCACACAGTCGTGATCTCCACCACGACCGCGGCCGGGCAGATGCTGGCGAGGCAGCGGTTCGGCGAAGACCGCGTCTTCTACTTTCCGCTCGATCTTCGCTTTGCGGTACGACGTTATCTCGAAGCTCTTCGCCCCAAGCTGATGGTGCTGATGGAGAGCGAGCTGTGGCCATGCCATCTGGAAGAATGCCGCCGCGGAGGCGTGCCGGTGGTCGTGGCCAATACGCGGGTGTCAGACAGATCGTTCCGGCGTACACAGCCGGTCCGCAGGTTGTGGCAGTGGATGACCGGCAGCGTTAGCCTGCTGCTGGCGCAGAGCGATGAGGATGCGCGGCGCTTGCACGCCCTGGGTGCGCGTCCAGGCCAGGTACAGACAACGGGCAACCTGAAGTACGACATCCGAGTGGGAACAGAGATGCCGATCACGACTCTGTTGCGCACCCATCTCCCACAGGGTTTGCCGGTGCTGGTGGCCGGCAGCACGCTCGCGGGTGAAGAGGAAAAGCTCATCGCGTGCTGGAAGCAGGTGCAGAGTGCGGTGATGATTCTGGCGGTGCGGCATCCCGAGCGGTTTGATGGGGTGGCGGCGCTGCTGGATCAGAGCGGCCTCAAATGGATGCGGCTGAGCGTCTGGAGAAAGGCTCCGCAACCGATTGCTGCGGGTATGGTGCTGTTGCTCGACTCGATTGGGGAGCTGGCCTCGGTCTACTCGCTGGCGCGGGTGGCCTTTGTGGGAGGAAGTCTATTTGGCGCCGGGGGACACAATCCGCTGGAGCCGGCGCAGTGGAGCGTGCCTGTGGTGCAGGGAATGTCGTATGAGAACTTTCGCGATCCGGTGGATGCTCTACGAGCGGCAGACGCGATCGAATTGGTGACCGTGGACCGCCTGTGTACCCAGATCAACGAACTATTGTTCGATGCAACACATGCTGGAGCCATGGGAAGACGAGCGAGAGACGTCTTTGACGCACAGGCAGGGGCGACCGCGCGCACGATATCAGCAATTGTCCGTATGATGGAACGCCTGGAATGAGACAGCTGCTGAAACCCTTTGTACCGTTGTATGCCGCCGGGCTGGCTTGGAAAAACTCTCGCTTTGACCGCAAGTTGAGCCAGGTACGGAAGCTGAGCCGGCCGGTAATCTCGGTAGGAAGCCTGTCCGCCGGCGGAGCAGGCAAGACGCCTGTCGTGCTGGCGCTGCTGGATCTGCTGCAACAGCACGGGGTGACGACGGATGTGCTTTCGCGCGGGTATGGAAGAAAGCAAACCCAGGCAATACCGGTCGATCCGAAAGGAGCTGCAGCACAGTTTGGCGATGAGACGCTGTTGATGGCCCGCAGAGGCTGGGAGATCTTTGTTGCTCCGCAGCGCTACGATGCCGGGCTACTTGCCGAGGTGAAGAGCG
>JAEKKE010000457.1 GCA_019510535.1 Acidobacteriota bacterium | reverse complement strand
CGGTTCCCAGCTTCTTCATGTACGACGTCAACGTGCTGGCCATGGGCGCGAAGCTGCACCGCATTCTGGCTGACAAGACACTGGCCTTTCCATATGAGCGGTTTGTCGCCGCCATCAATGAAAAGACCAGGCTGATCATTCTGTGCTCACCGAACAATCCGACGGGCACGACGATGACGAAGGAGCAGATCCGGAACATCGCGAATATGGCTCCGCGGGCGGCAGTGCTGGTGGATGAGGCCTACTACCATTTCTTCGGCGAGACTATTCTGGACGAGCTTGCCTCGCTGCCGAACGTGATCGTTGCGCGCACCTTCTCCAAGGCCTACGGCCTGGCGAATCTGCGTGCCGGCGCTCTGATTGCCTCCACCGAACTGATGACCCATCTGCGCAAGGCTGCCTCGCCGTACAACGTGAACGGCGTAGCACTGGCGGCGCTGGAGGCTTCGCTCGACGACGATGTGTATCTCGACTGGTACGCGGATCAGATCCGCCTTGGCCGTGAGCGTATGGCCAAAGGTCTGGATGAGTTGGGGATTCCGTACTATCCCTCGCACGCGAACTTCATCCTGATGCGGATCGGGCCGCGCCACAAGCAGTTTGTCGCAGACGCGCGGGCGCATGGTGTGCTGCTGCGTGATCGCTCGAACGATCCCGGGCTGTCAGGCTGCGTGCGCATCACCATCGGGCCCAACGATCATGTAGAGCGCGGCCTGGTTGCGCTGAAACTGGCGATCCACGCCATGAACTGGACTCCGGCCGAGGCCGGCCTGAGCAAAGGAACAAGCGGAGACGAACATGAGTACGAGTAAGAGCGCGAAGAAGAAGTCCGTTGCAGTCGCCATCCCGGCACCTGCCGTAAAGCCGCTGAAGGCGCGTACGGGATCGATCAAGCGCGACACGACCGAGACGCAGATTGCGCTGAAACTGAACATCGACGGCACCGGCGTTTACAAGGTCACGACCGGCATCCGCTTCTTCGATCACATGCTGGAGCTCTTCACCCGCCACGGCGGCTTCGACCTGACGCTGACCTGCAACGGCGATCTAGATGTGGATCAGCACCACACGGTGGAAGATGTAGGCATTGCACTGGGCGAGGCCTTCGATAAGGCTCTGGGCAACAAGAAGGGTATTCTGCGTGCCGGCTACTTCGTGATGGCGATGGACGAGACACTGGCTGTAGCGGCAGTCGATCTTTCGGGCCGTGTGGCGTATGTGGTCGATGACAAGGTGAAGACACGCCTCGTCGGTGACTTCCAGGCCGAGCTGCTGGCCGACTTCTTCGACGGCTTTGCCCGCGGTGCGCGTGCGAATGTGCATGTGAAGACGATGTATGGCCGCAGCAATCATCACAAGATTGAGGCGATCTTCAAGGCATTTGCACGCGCCTTGCGCGGCGCCTGCAGCCGCGATGAGCGCATGGCGGAGATTCTGCCGAGTACCAAGGGATTGCTGTAATAACTCGCCAGGGACGGGTTCACGCCTGTCCTTCGCAACAACTCGAAGGCTGTACGAAGAGTCAATCCATGATTGCAGTTATCGACTACAAAGCCGGAAATCTGACGAGCGTCGTCAAAGCGTTGAACTACCTTGGCGCAAAGACCGAGGTCACGCAGTCCCCTGATGTCGTTCGTCGCGCGCAAAAGATCGTGCTTCCTGGCGTCGGACACTTTCAGGCGACGCAACTGCTGCATGATCTGAAGCTGACGGAGGCAACGCGGGAGTCTGCCGCCAAAGGCACGCCCTTCCTGGGCATCTGCGTGGGACTTCAGTGGCTCTATGTCGGTTCGACGGAGGCGCCATCGACCGATGGCCTGTGCCACTTCAATGGCCGGTGCGAGCGGTTCCCCGCTAGCTGGGAAGGCGCTGAACTGAAAAGCCCACATGTCGGCTGGAACTCACTGGAGCAGATTCGTCCGGACTCGCGACTACTGCGCGGTATCTCCAATGGAAGCTTTGTGTACTACACACACTCCTGGCGTGCTCCGGTGAGCGAAGACACGGCTGCTGTAACCAATTACGGCGGGGCCTTTACCGCTGCGGTCGAACGCGACAACGTGATGGGTGTGCAGTTCCACCCGGAGAAATCCAGCGACACTGGCCTGCAGTTGTTGAAGAACTTTCTGGAGATCTAACGATGAATCCCCTGGAAGCCCGAGCCGTCGAAAGAGCCCATACCCCGGGTGCCCCATATCTGCGCAGCAGATGTGGGTCTATCGAGCGCAGCTCGATCCGTCTTTCTTCATCTACGAACCAGCAACTTCTTACGAAAGCAAACGCATGCTAACCAAACGCATCATTCGCCTGCCTCGACGTCCGGGACGGACGCGTCGTCAAAGGTATCCAGTTCGTCGATATCATCGACGCCGGCGATCCGGCAGAGCTGGCGCATCGCCACGCCGCCGCAGGCGCGGATGAGATCGTCTTGCTCGACATCACTGCTACGCACGAAGGCCGCGCCACGCTGATCGACACGGTGCGCCGCGCTGCATCGCAGCTCTTTATTCCCTTCACCGTCGGTGGCGGCATTCGTTCTGCGCAAGAAGCAGAGGCTGTCTTCACCGCAGGCGCGGACAAGATCAGCATCAACTCCGCCGCCATCGCGCGGCCGGAGTTGATCGGTGAGATCGGTGGAGCCTTCGGTGCACAAGCGGTCGTCGTCGCCATCGATGCACGCCGCGCTGCTGATTCGCCCGATCCAGTGCGCAATGCCGAGGTCTATGTTGCCGGTGGACGCAAACCAACCGGCCGCAAGGTCGTCGA
>JAEKKE010000539.1 GCA_019510535.1 Acidobacteriota bacterium | reverse complement strand
GATCTTTTGAGGACGGCAAAATTGTGACGAGGCGCTTCCGGCGCGAATTGAAGCGCTCGTCACATCTCGCCCGGCGATTCGGCGGCGACATGGGATAAGCTGTCATTCCAAGAGAGATATGAGCTATCAGGTGGTGCATGCTGAAGGATTCCTGGCGTTTCTGCGCTTCGGCCATAATCGGCTTCAGTTCGTTGCGGAGATGGCCCGCCGCGGTGTCGACGTCAGCACCCTGCGGTTAGGATCGAAACGGATCTATGTGATCAACCACCCTGACCTGATTCGCGACGTGCTCGTAACCCACGAAGCGGGCTTCACGAAGGGCGCGGGATTGCAGGCGATGAAGCCCATTCTCGGCGAAGGCCTGCTGACCAGCGAAGGCGAGCATCATACGAGCCAACGCCGCCTGGTGCAGCCGGCGTTCCAGCACGAGCGGATCGCAAGCGCGGCCACCACGGTCGTGCAATGTGCAGCGGCGTTGCGGCAGCGATGGGCCGACGGCCAACAGATCGCCATGGATCAGGAGATGATGCAGCTTAGCCTGCGCATCCTCGGCCTCACGCTTTTTGGTGCGGACAGCGACGGCTCCGGCAAAGAAGTGTCGCAGGCTCTCACTCTTGCCTACAGCGTGTTCACAGGCTTCAATCCGCTGATCGCGTTATTTGCTCCCGCGCGCAAGCGCTTCGAACGCAAGGCCGCGGTGGTCCGGGGCCAGGTCGATCAGGTTCTCACGAAGGTGATCGAAGAGCATCGCAGAAATCCGGGAGTCTATAGCGACGTCCTCTCTATGTTGCTGGAATCTTTTGACAATTCCGTACCCGAACAGCAGTTGTGTGATGAGGCTCTGACCCTCTTTCTGGCGGGATATGGAACCACCTCCATCGCTCTTACCTGGGCATGGTTCCTGCTCGCCCAGCATCCCGAAGTGGCTCGCAGCATGCGCGCTGAACTGGACGCTGTCCTTGGTGAGAGCCTTCCGACGTTCGAGCATCTCCCGCAGCTGGAATATACGGGTTGCGTCTACCGTGAGGTGCTGCGCCTCTATCCTCCTGCATGGATGATCGCCCGCGAACCCATCGCACCATACATGTTGGGAGAGATCCAGATCCCCGCAGGCTCCATGATCACGATGAGCAGCTATGCAACCCAACGGGATTCTCGCTTCTGGCAAAAACCCGAGGCCTTTGATCCGGAGCGATGGCAGCCCTCGCGGCAACAAGGCCGTCCCCAGTTTGCTTTCTTCCCCTTCGGCGCCGCCTCGCGATCATGCATGGGCGAGCACTTCGCCATCATGCAGGGCGTCCTTGCGCTTGCAACGCTGGCGCAGCAATGGAATCCGGTGTTGCGTGAGGATCAGAACGTCGAGCTGCGGCCACAGATTACCCTGCGCCCCAAAGAATCGATACGCTTCACTCTGCAGCGACGTTGATTGACCCTTCCTGTAAGTCCTGCGCCACGATGAACGAAGTCACTGCACAGGTTTTTCGTTCCCGGGGACGATGCGGGACGTGACCTGCAGCTGATGGTAGTTGCGATAGGTCGCATGGAAGGACCAGACAGTCTTGTGAAAGCTACCGGCACCCTGGATGACCTGCAGCTCGATCATGGACGGCAGCCAGAAAGTCTCACCATTCAGTGCGACAGGTTTGTAGTCAACGGTGATGACCCGCTGACCAACAACCGCCGATTGATAGAAGTATCCCGGTTGAATCACGTGCCGTGGGGTGCGTATCTCCAGATGCGTGATCTCCATTGAGGCAGGATCGATGACGGCGACACCGGTGCTCTTTTCCGAGAGAAGACATTTGGCGGAGTCTTGAGATGTGAAGACTGTACCGAAATGGACGGTGTAGGGCTCCGCCGGCCGCTTCTTGTTGGTTCGCTGCAACATGTAGTTAATGCAGGCTGCCTGGTTGACGGAGACGACGGCGAGGCCGCCCTCAAACGCTCCGTCCAGCAGCGTGGGGCTCTCTAAGTTCTGCTTTACGGCCGCCTTCCCGTTCGCACTTTTGATCTCGCGCGATTCGACGAGAGATGTGGTGCCGTCAGAATTGGGCGTTCGTCTCAGGCGAAAGATAGCTTCGGTCACGGTGTTCTGGCTGGGAAGACCAGGTTCCACCTTCGAGATGACCTCTTCATCGCAGAAAAGACTGGGGAGCCGAGTATCGTAATGGTTCAGATTTGCTTCCAGCCGCTGCAGGATCTCTCCCAGCGTAGGCGTCCTCTGTACCTGTCCATGCAGCCATGACGACATCCCGAGCGATGCGGTAAGCAATGCGATCGTGGAGGATGCTCTGAATTTATTCCGCAATTCGCACCTCCTTCGTCTTATCGATAGTCAGAGGCCAGTCTGTACGATTGTGAGCCTATTGACGGCTGGCCCGGGAGAAGGTCAACCAAGCCTCATGATTATCTGCTCGACGAATATCCCAATCGAGCGCTAAGGAGCCGT
>JAEKKE010000538.1 GCA_019510535.1 Acidobacteriota bacterium | reverse complement strand
GGCGTTCTTTTTGCGAAAGGAGCCTGGCGCATAGATTGTCTGACTGCTTCCTACATTTTGAAACGCACTGCGCCCCGTGGATAAGGGCACCATTCGCTGGATCTGAATAACAGCCGCCGCCACGTAGTCTCCCGGAGGAATACTTGAGATTCGAAAATTCCCTTGATCATCAGTGGAATAAGAACGATGGAGCCCGACGCGATGCCGCGCGGTGCTTCCCCCTGGTCCCACTACTGCAGGCGCGTCCATGAGCTGCATTGTGATACCGGATGCTACAGAACCGTCATCAAAAAGGACCTTGCCGGAAAGCGTTGCGCCACGTTCCAGACTGGCATCCAGGCTCGCGGTTTCAGCACCTCTGATGTTGACGGTCGGTAAAGCAGATCGAAGGTTTGCCTGTACTTGCGGATCAGGTTTCATCCAATCCTGCATGTCAACCACCGATGCGGGATCGAGATATCCCGCCAGATCGACCTGCAGCGCATATGTTCCAGGTGCGACATGGGGAATGGCGAACGCGCCCTCCATATCGGTTGTGGCCGGCCCTCCAAAGGACGAAAACATCACGCCGATCTGGCGCTCCAAATTTTCGGTGTCACGCAGACGAGCCAGGCTCACTCGTGCGAATCTTGCGGGAGCATGAGTGTCTGCGCAAAAGATGTGCCCCGTAACGCTTCCGGAAGGAGGCGGCTGTGTCTGTGGCGATTGAACCTGTGGCGCCTGCTGCGCAGGCAGAGAAACTCCGATTGCCAGAAGAAGAAAAACGCGGCGCATCTGTCGGCTCCGTTCGAGCCGATTATGGGCGAACCCGGCCCGGAGCGCAATCTCCTTTTCGAATAAGCGATACAGCTCTCCGGTATTCTGGAGCCGAAAAGCAAGGAGCTTCATGTTTATTCACGGATTTCTCTTCCGCTGGCAGCCAGGCGTTACCGAAGAACAGATAGCAGGCGCCCAGCGCGAGATTCTTGCCTTCCGGGGCGTAATTCCCGGCCTGCGGGAGGTCCACGTCGGCGAGAACGTGGCTGTCAACAAGGGCGACTACACCTTCGCCGGCGTCATGATCTTCGAAAACAAAGAAATCTACGCCGGCTACTGGGCGCATCCCGCGCATCAGGCGTTGCTCCAGTGGCTCATGCCCCTCATCGAGCCGATCGAGTTCGATCTGGAAGCCTGAGCTCCTTACTCCCGGATGCCGTCGAACATATCGTGCGTCATCGCGGCGGGCTGCGGCGTGGCGGCGGAGATCAGCGTGTAGAACTCCTGCTGTCCGAACTTATCCAAGTACGGCCGTACGCTCTCCAGCACCGGTAACTGCGAGGCGTGTTTCTCGAAGGCCTGAATGCGCACCGGCAATACCTCCGCCGTATCCAGCACACAGGTCCACGGAGCCGGCATCAACGGCTCGCGCTCCTCTAGCGTGAAGTTGGTGGTGATGTGATACAGCCGCTGCGGGAGATGGGGCTCGAGATCAAGCTCCTGATAGCGCTTTGCGCGTCCCGCCCAGTGATAGGCAGCCGAAGTAATTGCCGAGACCATGGTGTGATCCGGATGGACATTCAATCCGCCATCCAGACCGAAGGTCACAACCACATGAGGACGGAAGGTCCGCATCCGCTGCACCAGTTTTTTGCCGGCTTCATGCACATTGGCATGCACCAGTTGCGCATCGTGGTAGTCCAGGAGCTCATAGTGCTGAATGCCCAGCACCTGGCAGCTTGCGGCGAACTCTTCACGGCGGATACGGCCGAGATCCTTTCCATCCGTAGATGCACCGCGGTTGCTCGCTGCCTGTCCGTCGGTGAGACAGATACAGTTCACCTCGACGCCACGCCGTGTTGCCAGAGCAATCGCTCCTCCAAAGGCAAAGCACTCGTCGTCAGGATGCGCGACGACGACCATCATCCTCAATCCCATGCTGCGTTTTCTCCAGCGGCGCTCTCGCTGAGCACCTCTTCGTCAAAGGGTAGATCGTCCATCTCCAACGCTGCTTCCAGCGCCGCATCCGGATCGACCCCAGCCACGGGCGCAAAACTCCGCCGATGCAGCGGCGTTGGACCCAGTTCCTTCAAAGCTCTTCTGTGGGCCGGCGTTGCGTATCCTTTGTGGGATGCCAGGCCGTACCCCGGATGAGTCTCATCAGCAGTACGCATCAGAGCATCGCGGTGAACCTTCGCCACCACGGATGCCGCCGCAATGGAGAGCGACAGCGAATCGCCGTAGAACAGTTTCGTCTGCGGACAGGGATGGTCGATACGCATGGCGTCGATCAGCAGGTGATCCGGCGCCAGGGAGAGTCCCGCAACCGCATTGAACATCGCCAGCCGCGACGCTTGATAGATGTTGATGCGATCAATGGTCTCCGCATCCACCTCGGCGACACAGACGGCCAGGGCCACGGCGCGCACCTGCAGATCCAGGCGCTCACGATCTTCGCGCTCCATCTGCTTGGAG
>JAEKKE010000100.1 GCA_019510535.1 Acidobacteriota bacterium | reverse complement strand
AAGGCTGCTGATTCCGCTGCTGCCGACTCCGCTGTTGCTCCATGGACGATAAAAGGCAACACATACGGAACGGAGTACCAATAGCAGATACCAAGCGCGATGCCGCAGACGATCTTCATAAGCATCAACCGTTTGGTGATCTGCGAAAGCTCAAGACGGACACGTGCCAGCCGGTAGGGTGTGAAGGCCGCGGGGCGCGCGGTGCTCATGCGTCACCTCGCGCAGGAAGCAGAGAAGAGCTTAGCTTCTTTCCGCCTGTCCCCAAAGCGAAATCGATGAGGGCGGGCGAGTCCCAGGGGACGTCCATCCATGCATCCTTGACCCATGAGCTCGCGGCATCACGCCGCAGCTCCTGGGGAAAGAGTGCGATGAATGGATTGTTCGTGGCTGCAGGGCGATCCTCCACCTGTTTTCCAAGAACCTCGCGCACATAGGCTGCAACCAGGTCTTTCCCTTTGCCGAACGAGAGATGACTCACCTGCGTTGGGCGTGTATTCATCTCAATCAACAACGGGTTCCGTGTATCTGGTTCGCAGATGAAATCGAAGCCGCAGAATCCGTTGATCCCGAGATGCGCGACGATGCGCGCCATGGCGTGGCGAAGCCGGGCGTCATCCAGAACGCGAAGCACACTGGATGGTCCGCGGCTCTCCGTGGTTTGCACCACCTCAAACTCAACGCTTGCGAGCAGCCGGCCCTGGTGCGCCATCGCCATACTGGTGGCCTCTCGGCCGGCGATCCACTGCTGGGCGCTGACTGCCGACTTCAGGCGCCGCGTCCAGGCGCGAAAATGCATCCACTCTCCATCGACCAAGCCGCGCTTCAGCACACGGGGAAGGCTTGGGGTCCGATGCAATTTGTTCCAATAATCCTGCGCTTCCTCCATGGACCGAGCGATGCGTACCCCTTGGCCCCCTGCGCTTCCATCAGACTTTAGAACCAGCGGAAATCCCAGATGCGCAGCCGCGCGCGGCAGGTCATCCGGTGTTGGTATGGGTTCTGTCGCCGGCACAGGCACCTGGAGTTGGTGTGCCTGGTGCAGCAGCTCGAATCGTGTCCGTGCCAGTTGCAGTGCTGCTGACCCCGCGGTGGTTGACTCAATCAGATGCCGCAGGCGCAAGCCATACTCGTTGTTTTTTCCGGCCAGCAGCAATCCGTAATGAAGGACGACTTCGTCCGCCAGAATCAGGCTGTCCGGTTGTGTAGCATCCAGGGCACGCTCGAAGCTGCGGAAGGGGCGCATCTGCCAGAAGTGGGTCCACTGTGAGACAACCCCGGTCAGCCGTGCGGGATGATTTGCCGGCGAGAGCAGGCTTACCTCGCAGCCCAGACTGTGTAAGGCAAGAGCAAGACGCGCGCCCGAGAGCCACTCACGAGCCGTGGCGATCAGCACGCGAGGCGCCCTCGTGCCATTGCCGAACTCATTTGTTCCCGGTGCCATCACTCTCTGCGTGCCCCCATCCGATGCATTTCGACCAAACGACGTCGCCCCTACTGGCTCGTGATCTCACGTCTGTAAAAGATCTGCCTGATAATCACAACCACAATACTGCCGGGCAGCATTGCCAGGGCCACGCCAACGACATTCAATTTGCCCACCAGGGCAATCGCGACGAGCACCTGCACTGCAAATCCAACCAGGTTGGCATAGAAGACAAGGCCCGCCTTGTCCAATGCAGTCAGACCGTAGCTCTGAGCCAATGTTGCGGCGACGGCAATGAAGTTAAGAGCTAGAAAGAGCAGGATCAGGCGACCGTTGTCGGGAAAGGCTTTAAAGATCAGCCGGGCTACCCACGGTCCCAGAGCAAGCACTCCGGCGGCGCATACAGCGGAGCCCAGCAGCAAAGCGCGGTCGTATCGGGCAATCACCTGGCGCAGACCCGTTTTCCCATCCTTTGCCAGAGAGCGTGCCACCACCGGAGCCATTGCATTCTGCAGACTGTTCAACGCGACTCGTGGAATATTGACGACGCTCTCGCAAATGGCATACGCGCCCACGCTGGCAGGCCCCAGAACGGCGCCCAGCAGCCACGGATTGCATTGCGCGCTGGCCATTGAGATCATGTTGCCGCCCAGCAGCCATCCGCCGAGACGAAGGTCCCGTCGAAGGTCTTCATACACATCGCGCAGACGGATCTTGAAGGTCTTCCATTCGGTCAAAACCCAGTACAGAGATACCAACCCGGCGCCAAAAGACAGGACCTGCAATGTCTCGGGTACATGCAGCCGGCCGAAGCGATACAACAGTTCCACGCCGGCGATCTGCAGGCCGACGGTAGCTATCTCAGTCCAGAAAGCGGCTTTGAAGCGAAGCTCCGCAAAGTACATGCGTCGGGTGAACTCACGGAACAGAATGGCCATTGAGGTGACAGCCAGCGGAACCAGGACATTGGCATAGAGATCGTAGTGATGGCCCGCCGTCCACCATCCACCCATCCATAAAAGCAATGCGAACACGAGGCAGGCGCATACCTGCTGCCCGACGATGCTCCCCAGAAAGATATGCTGCCGTTCCTTCGGCGTTGAAGGCAGGCGGAACATGAACGGCGCCCACGAAAAGACGCTGCAGATCTGAATAAAGATATCCATGGCCCGCTGCGTCAGGATATAAGTACCGAACTCCGTGCGGCTGCCATGCCGACTGAGAATGGCGGCAACGACCATGTTGCCGAAGCTGTAAGTTACCTGGTCGGCCAAGGCATAGGTCAGGCGCCCGCTGGCAGCCGCGAGTCCGCGGCTCCACATCGCGCCCAATTTTCCCGGTGGCGGCAACGGCTCCTCGGGCCCAATGCTCGATGCAGGAAGGCTCATGCGCACGCGCTCTGATTGAGCTTCAACCTTTTCTCCATGTTGGTTCGGCCAAGTTCCAGATATGCCTCGTTCACCACGTCTCCGTTACGCGACCACAGGAACTCACGAGCACGCACCGGGGCAGCCCAACTCATCGCAAGTAGCTTTTCGGCATTCTCAGCCAATTCAATCAGTGCCTGACGCCAATCTTCAATTGCCCGTTTGGGGGAGACGACTGGGAGCCTGACTCCGCAGGTCGCGTCCACCATGTCTTCTGTGCCCTGGTGACCAAAGCATAAGACCGGTACACCTGCGGCCATCGCCTCAAGCACCACGTTGCCGCTGGTGTCCCGAAGACTCGTGAAGCAGAAGAGATCGGCATGGTTCATCGCCGCAACGGCTTCAGGGAAGGGAAGACGCCCGGCGAACCTGACGATATCTTGCAGGCCCAGCCTTTCTGCCTCTGCGGTCCACAACTCCCGCATCGGACCATCGCCAAGCACGGTCAGCCGGAACTCAGCCTGCTTACGCGCCTTACTGAGGGCGCGCAGAAGAATCGGCAAAGCCTTGCGTGTCTGCAATTCGCCGCTCCACAAAAGCTCCAACGGTCCCATCTGGTCCCCGCGCCGTTTCTCCTCCAACCGGCGCTCAAACCGGGAATGATCCGGCTCCGGTACATCTCTCAGCCCCGTCTCCAGCAGCAGGTCAACCTTTCGTCCCCAGGCACGCTCATAATCACGCTGGTTGGTGGAGTTAGAGGCATAGATCTTTGCCGCACGGCGCGCCGCCCGCCGGACCCGCGAATCGCGATAGAGCGTGTACTTGTTCGCGATTGCCCTGGCAGCCTCTTTGGCGGCTTCCTTAGGAGGTAGCAGCGATAGAAAGCTCATTGGATAATTCTGCGATCCTCCAACCGGTCCCCAGAGAAACGGAATACCGAGCTCGTATCCATAACCGGGTTCACGAAAGGTATTCACGGTCGCCTGGTGTACCAGGTCGAAGTGTTCCTGCGCATGCAGGCTACGTGCCAGCTCGATCGCCAATTTGTGCCAGTGATGATAGGCGGTGTAGTTATACGCGAAGGCGCCATGAGCAGGGGACTCGGCGCGGAGCCTGGCATCCGGCTCCGGGGTATAGAATCGCACCTCCGGAGGAAGAAGACCTTCGTCCTGTGCCCGTTTGAGAGCGCCAAAGTTGTCCTCACTGGTAAGGACATGCATCTGAGCTACACGGGAACCCTCAAGCAGCCTGCCCCAGCCAACAGCCCACTCCGAGCCGCGGTATGGGCTGCACTCATAGGCGATGAGTAGGACTTTCAGCACGCGCGGTAGTCTCCCGAGTGGGAAGCTGTCGCATCCCCGGCCTAGAATACCGGACTTGAGCTTAGCGGCTGTAGATAGATGCCAAGATTTGCCGTCTTGATGTAACGGCCGATCGTCTGCAGGTGATCGTGGCCCACCAGGACCAGATCATCCGGCTGCAGCACCATGTCGTTCTGCGCACGGGTTACGGTCTTAAGGCTGCCCAGCTTCAGGATATGGACCTCTGACACTTCAGAGTCGATTCGGCGGAACAGAACCACACGTCCCATGGCGGCGTCTTCTTTGGGACCACCCGCGGCAAGCACGGCCTGCATGGCCGTAATCGGTCTGCGGAGATCCTGCCTTCCCGGTGTAATGACCTCCCCGGCGACGAAGATGTGGGGACGCTCGAAATCTTTCAGGGTTACCGTGAACTCCGGATTCACCAGCTTCGAGGTCGACTCCGCAAGGATGAGTGACCGCACTTCGGAAATAGTCAGGCCCTCGAGCTTCAGATCGCCCGCCGACTTGAACTGGCCATGGCCATCAGGCTGAACCGTAACCTCATCATTGAACTCAGGAGTAAAGCGGAAGGTCACCACGACCTGATCGCCGGAGTGAAGGTGGTATGCTCCGGTTCCTGCAGGAGCCTCGGCGGTCCTCCTCGTCAGCCCTGTAAGCGCATCTCCCGCACCCCTGATCTGGGCATGTACAGGCGGAACCATGAGGGGCGTCGCCAGCACGATCACAGCGGCTGCCGGCAACAGATGTCTCGTCTTCAGACGAGTGCTCGGCATAGTGTTCACGGCATCAGCCTACCAAAGCTGAATCGCGGAAAGTACCGTCAAATCAGGCGATGTAGCCAGGTAGGTACCGGGTACCGGCGTCGAGTCAGCACATATCCCAGGACTGGCGCGCTGGCTTCTTCGAACATCGCGGCCATGCCCTGGATGTTTTGCTTGCGCGAATATCCCGCGCCCACGACACCGACATATCCATCTACCACGCGGTCCAGTTCGCCGCTCAAGGTCGACTCGGCAAGGCTCGGGCAATCGAGCAACACATAGTCGAAGTCCAACCGGAGTTGCGCCATCATCGGACGCAGCCTCCAGGAAAAGACCTCCTGCAGGCTGGTGCCGCGCGGGATGTGGTTCTTGCTGTCCGGGACTTCAATCGTTGTATCAAGCTCCCAGTAGCCCGCACGCTTATCCTTCTTCAGCGCAAAGCCGGCATCTCCCTTTTCCGCGAACTGGCGCAGCAGTAAGGCGGCATCGATAACAACGACGCGAAACGATGCCTGCCGCGCGGCCTCTTCCGCCAGATGGTTCACGATATAGGTCACGCCTTCGCCCTGCAGGGGAGATACGAATGCGATGCAACGTCCATAAGACATCGGCTCCGCCGGCTCGTTCTGCCCGGGTGCTGTGTTCTCGGGCGTGGGACCGCCCAGCAGTCCTTTCGTCTGCGCAACGATCTCCTGTTCCCGATGGCGAAGCGCATTGCGGATCGCGAGCAGAATCCGGCGGTACGCGACTGCGTTTGCCGAAGACGCATTTGCCTGATCGTCTTCCGCGACCGTCGCCACCGTTCGCACTCCGGTCAGGCCGTCCAGTTGGGACGGAAGATAGACCATTTCGGACGAAGTATCGACATAGATCGCCAGCAAGGTTGCCAGCAAGAATCCGAAGACCAGGCCGGCTGCCATATACAACTTTGGCCGAGGTCGAATCTGGTTGGACTGGCCGATCGGAGGCTGCACGACCGAGACGTCGAACATGCGGGCCTTATCCAGCTCCTGCGAAACCCGTGCTTCGTCTCTCTTTTGGGCGTAGACATCGAAATCCCGCTGAGCCTCAGCTACGTCCCGCTTCAGGGCGTCATACTGCGAGGTGGCCACGTTCAGCTCCTCCAACCTGTGCCGGGCATCTTCGAGCTCTTCGTTGATCTTTGCCACCTCGGCTGCCGCGGCGCTCATCTCTCCTGCCGATGCCGCCAGGGATGCGCTCAGCTGCTGATAGACAGGATTGACGTCCGTAGCCTCTTCCGTTGCTGGAGTGGACCGGGCGCCCGCTTCGGCCTTCTTGACCGTTTCAAGCTTCTCCTTGGTTTCAATGACCTGGCGGTCGGTCTCCGGATAACGTTTCTGCAGTTCGGTGAGGTGGTTTTGCAGGTCCACCAGTTCCGTCCCCAGATGTTCCTGGGAGTACTGGTTGGTGATGGAGCGCTGCACTGTACTCGACCTTGCCGGGGTGAGGACGAGCTGGCGGCGGTTCGTCTCCGCCCTGCTTCGCTGCGCTGCAAGCTGCGTCTGGGCAAGCAGGGATTGATTGATGAGGGAGGATATCCGCTCCGTCTGCAGCTTCTTCTCTTCGTCCAGGTCGGAGATGCCATGCTTTACCTGGAAGTCGGAAAGCAGTTCCTGGTCCACCTGGAGCTGCCGCTGTTTAAAGCGCAACTGTTCGTCGAAAAAGGACGCAGCACCAGCGGAAAGGCCCGACCCCGCACGTTCTGTGAAATACGCGTCGATTACCCGCCGCAACTGGTCCGCGGCTTGCTCCGGCGAATCGCCCAACAGCTTCAGCTCAATCAGGTTGGTCTGGTGGACAGCCTCGACGCTAAGCGCCTTTCCCAGCTTCTCCGCCTCGCGACTCTTCTCGCGACTCACGCTTCCGACCGGACCTGCCCCAATTGCCCGCAACGCCACGATAGAACTTTGCAATAGCTCCACCTGTGTCGAAATCTGTTCGGCGGAAACCGTGCCAGAGGTAACCAGTCGATCGGAGGCGGTCGTGGTCAATGGCGAAGACGAACGTACGTTCTGCACCATCAGCTTGGCATCAGCCTGGTATTTCTTGGGGGTAAGGTACGTTCCAACTGCTACCAGCAGCATGATGCCGGCGATCGTTAGCCAGAAGAGCCGTTCGTGCCGGAAGATAGCCTCCAGAATAATCTGGCGGATCTTCGGCTGCGAGTAGTTCGGCGAAGGCTGGGGCGGCATTTCCTGCAAGAGTGTAACAATTCTTTGCTTGGGGAAACCTAGGCATTTATTACGGTTGCTTCGGTATTTGAAGTGGCTATACTGGCGGGGAGCATTCCTGGGCTGGATTGTTACCACTCCAAGGTAATCGTCTGACCCGAAAGGTGCATATACTCCCCCCACCCTCTGCTGGTCTTCTAGAGCTGCCCGGGGGGATCTGAACCCGGAACTGAGCAGTACAGAGGGTGACAGATGGAAGATCACATTCTCAAATCGGGCGTTGACGAGGCCGCCCGGATCCCCGCAGCCCAAGCCCCGTCGACCAGGGCGACCGCAGCACCGACCGTTCCTGCAGGAGACACCCTACTCATGCGCCGGTTCTCCAAGGGGTCAGTACGCATTGCTGATACCGTAAGCCTTTCTATCGCTCTGCTGGTTTCGTTATTTGGTTCTTCTCTGGCTGCGGGCCAGTCTCTCAAGCAGATTCTCGCCCTGCGCGTCTCCATCCAGACCCTGATCGTGGGCGCGACGCTGCTCGTTGTCTGGAGAGTCTTTTTCTGGGCGACCGGCATGTACCGGCCTCGCCAGAGCTCCTCTCCGCTCGGTTTTCTGCTGCGCGGCCCGGTGGCCGTCAGCCTGTCCGCACTGCCTGTCGCGCTGACGATGTTTCTCGGCAAGTACACCTTCAGCCAGATCTGGCACATCAGCCTTCTTTTCGCGGTCACAGGTCTGCTGCTGATGGGGCTGAACCGGGTGGTCTTGTTCACCTTCTACGACAGCGTTCAGCCGGCGTTACGTAAGAAGCGGAACGTCGTCGTGGTCGGAACCGGCCCGCGTGCCTTCATGCTGACCCAGCAGCTGCTGGCTCATCCTTCGTTTGACTACCAGATCTGCGGCTTTGTGGACTCTGACCCGCAGCCGGACTGCAAAGGCCTTGCCCCGGTCCTGGGGTCGCTGGATGAGCTTGAGAACATCCTCATGCGCCGTCCCGTGGATGAAGTTCTCATCGCCCTTCCGCTCAAGAGCGCCTTTGCCGACGTACAGCAGGCTGTTGCCATGTGCGGCCATGCTGGCGTAAAAGCTCTGTACTCTGTTGATCTCTTTCAATCGAAGATTGCCAAGAATCATACGGTCGATGAAGAGACTGGCGTTCGCGGCATGGAGATGGTGCATAGCGACCAGCGCCTGATCCTGAAAGATATCTTTGACCGTACCGCGGCGCTGTTTGGCATCATCCTGCTGCTGCCGGTCTTCTTCGCCATCGCTGTGGCGATCAAGCTCGCCAGCAAAGGGCCGGTTCTGTTTAGGCAGGAACGGTGGGGCAAGAATAAGCGCACTTTCGGCATGATGAAGTTCCGTTCCATGGTGGTTGACGCCGAGGCTCGGATGGCTGCGCTCGAAAAGCACAATGAGTTCGGCGGGCCAATGTTCAAGATGAAGAACGACCCCCGCATCACCAAGGTAGGTCAGTTCCTGCGCCGCACCTCGCTGGACGAGTTGCCGCAGCTCTTCAACGTGCTGCGCGGAGAGATGTCTCTCGTAGGCCCTCGGCCTCTGCCCAATCGCGATGTCGCGCTCTTCTCCGAACCTTGGTTGATGCGCCGCTTCTCGGTCAAGCCCGGTATCACGGGCCTCTGGCAGGTCTCCGGCCGTTCAGAGACGGACTTCGATCAGACCATTCGTCTGGATCTCCACTACATCGATCACTGGAATCTCCCGATGGACCTCAAGATCCTGGCCAAGACTGTCAGTGTGGTCTTCCGCGGCAAGGGCGCCTACTAAATATCCAACGTATTGTTGCACTCGACTTGGCCGAGACGAAAGGCTAGACTCATTCTTTAAAGCTCCCGACATCCTGTCCGATAGCCGGCAAGGCGCGCTGCTACAGCGAAGACTTGCTTGTAGCCAGCAATGGGATCGATCGGCTTTTGAAGGATTAGCTAACGACAGGCATGAAGGCAAAGTGAATGA
>JAEKKE010000537.1 GCA_019510535.1 Acidobacteriota bacterium | reverse complement strand
AAGATGTGACGCGCCAGCATGCAGCGGAACCTTTTCCCCAGCCAGTGGTTCAGCCCCAGCGGTGAGCGGTCGAAGGCCTCCCAGAAGAAGATCAGCGGCTTGCGCGGGTAGAAGCGTGCCGCATCTACCTCCGGCAGCAGCTCTGCCTCGAAGGTGAGGTTCCGTGGGTCCAGCGATTCGATCAGCACATTCATCGGCAGCTCGGTCACGAGCGTGGAGTTCAAACGCCCGCCGTGCGGTCGCCCCAGAACGATCTGGTGCAGCTCATCGCGGACGATCTCAGCCCGGCGGTCATAGCCCTCGTGCCGGGTGAACTCGTCATTCAGGTGAACGATCCACTTCTTAAAGATGATCTCTGCTTCGGGCGTCGGTCTGAGGTCGGTCGCTGGCATGGCGGAAGTTTAGAGCATTTTCCATGTAGCTTGGTATCCCGGAAGGGCGTGCAGTGGCGTTTTCATTGCGGAAACACCTATAGATGCACAAGCCGTGCGCGACACCTACAGGGAAGAGCTTTACTCGATCGCGAAGATTGCCGTCACGGTGGCCGCACGCTCCACCTTGCGGCTGTTGATCGCCAAGGGCTGCGCCTCCGCCCTGGGAGCGGCGGCCATGGTCATCCGCGCCATGGGGATGGGACGCGGGATCTGCGGGGCCTCGTTGCTGGCGTAGACCAGCGGTCCCAGCTTCGAATGCAGGCCCGCGGCCATCTGCTCGGCGATGCGCTGCGCGTGGGCCAGAGCCTTGGCTGCCGCCTGGGCCTCCAGAGCCGACTCGTCCTTCAACTGCCAGTCGATGGCTCCGCTCTGGTTCGCCCCGGCCTTCACGGCTGTATCCAGCACCTTGGCGGCGCTTTCGGGCGAGGTCTTCACGCTCCAGGATTGGACCAGGCGGAAGCGGTTCGCGGCGCGGTCCGGGGGAAGCTGCTTAATCTCAAAATCATTCAGCGGCGAGAGGTTCTGATTCTCGCTCTCGATGCTTGCTTTCTCGACACCGGCAGCGGTCAGCGCGCCCATGATGGCGTTGGAGACGCGCGATCCCTCGGCGTAGGTACCCTGCTCATCGCGGCCCAGCACCTGGAAGCCCACATGCACGACGGCGAGGTCGGCATCGGTGGTCACGGAGTCGGTGGCGGAGACTGAGATCGTACGGTTCTCTTTATTGATCTGGAGCGTTGGCGTCTGGGCCAGCGCGGCGATGGTGGCGGCGGATAACAGGACAACAGCGAAGAGGGGGGACTTCATTTGGGTCAAACTCTCCTTACCTGCCCTTGGACGTCTACGCTTCCTTCTCAGAGAGCAGATCGGCCAGGGTTTCTTTATGTTTCGCCTTGCGGCTTTCGGCCTTTGCCTTGGTGTCGGGCAACGCTTGCGATGGCGGCGGCGTGCCCACACGCTCACGCGCATTGGCCTTGACTGCCTTGGTCGCAGAGAATACCTGTTTTTTTGCCTTAGGACGTGCCATCAACTCCTACTATTATGGGAAATTCCCCTGCCGATTATGCAATACTTTGGGTCGCTGTCTGAGGTGCAGCACGTATGGAAGAACGCGATTTTTTCAATGAGCGGGCAGAGTCCCGCAACCATACACTCACCTGTCCCCACTGCGGCCAGGCCCAGGAATACCAGCTCAACTGGCTGGTCCGCCGCAAAAAGAACGCGCTGCAGGGCCGCGCCGATGAGCGCGACCGCGCCCGCTTCGCCAAAGCCCAAAGCTACATGGTGCTGCGGGATGACCTGGTCGGCTGCAAAAATATCCGTTGCCGCAAGAGGTTCGAGGTTACGGGCATCAAGACCATGGCCTTTCTGGACTAGGACGTGCCATCAAACTCCTGCCAGTCAGCGGCGGGAGTTTGATGGCAGGCCCTAAATCACGCCGCCCGTCCGGCTGTGGTTTAATAGCAGACAAGCAAGATTTTCAGGAGACAGGAACGATGGCAAACAAGCTGATCCCAGCCGCGGAACGCAACCTTACCCCGGAAGAGGTGGAGATTCTTGACGCTCGTCGCCGCCGCGGACAGTTGCTGCTGGTGATGGGCGGGCAGTGCCTGATCATCTGCATCGTGCTGACCCTTTGGGCCGGCCAGGATGCCACCTACTCCCCCGGTCTGATCCACCCGATGGTGTACTGGTGCGCAATCACGGGCATCTTTGCCCTGACTTTCCTGTTTAGCGGCCTGCGCCTGCGCAAGGGAACCAACGAGTTCCAGAGCTACTAGGCGCGGCACACGGCCCGAGATAACGGGTCATTGATCTATGAAACCTTCTGGGAAACCTTCCGGGCTCGCGAATCGCGGGCCCCGTGTCCTTAATACGGAATCGATTTCATCTATCTGTGACGCCACCCGACAGGGTGGCCATTTGCAGCCTATACTTGAGTCTCCACATGTCTTTTCCCTCCATGGCCGTGGTGGAAGAGCAGGTGCCCACTGGTAGCACCCCGCTGGGCAGCTCGATACGGCTGCGT
>JAEKKE010000099.1 GCA_019510535.1 Acidobacteriota bacterium | reverse complement strand
CAGAATGTAGAAGACCAATGCGGCAAAGATCACGTAGTCCAGCAACTGTCCATACGATCCAGAGAGGCACAGCAGGCACGTCCAAAGGCACTGCACCCAGAGCGACACCGTCGGTGTGTTGGTCTTGTGCGAGAGTTTGCCAACCGACTTGAAGAAGAGGCCGTCCTGGCTCATGGCGTAGTACACGCGCGCGCCGGCGAGCAACATTCCATTGGCACAGCCAAAGGTCGAGATCAGGATAGCGAGAGCCATAATGCGCGATCCATATCCCGAAAACGCCTGCTCCATCACCGCGGTCGCCACGCGGTCCTGGCTCGCATATTGAATACCACGGGCAACGATGGTCGTTCCGTGCGGATCGCCATGCAGCGGAAGCACCGCCAGGTAGATGAAGTTGCAAAGGATGTACAGCAGCAGCACGGTCCCGGTGCCCAGCACCAGCGAAAGCGGCAGGTTGCGCTTGGGATTCCGAACCTCACCTGCGGTGAACGTGACGTTGTTCCAGGCGTCGGCCGAAAACAGTGAACCCACCTGCACCACAGCCAACACGGTCAAGAGACCGATCATCACGGTCGGGCCGCCCGCTCCCTGCTGCACGGGATGCAGATCGCTCCAGCTAGCACCCTTCCAGAAGTTGCCATTGGAGAAGTTAGCGGCGATCGCCGTCGCATTGCGGGCCAGCAGGCCCAGCAGGACCACCATAGCCAGAGCAAAGATCTTCGCCGAGGTGAAGATGTTCTGTACCAGGGCTCCCAACCGCACGCCCATCGAGTTGAGCGCGGTGAGCAGAACAATGATGATGATCGCTGCCAGATTGGCCGTGGATAAACCGATATCCATGTTGCCCAGCACCATGGGACCCACCGCGATCGGCGGAACGTGTGCGATATGGATCAACCAGTGATCGGCGGCCACCGATGGGAAGAAGACCCCGAGAAACTTGCCGAAGGCGACACCCACGGCGGCGATGGTGCCTGTCTGAATCACCAGGAAAAGTGTCCATCCATACAGAAAGCCCCAGAGTGGGCCGATCGCTTCACGGAGGTAGACATACTGTCCGCCGGCCTTCGGCATCATGGCGGCAAGCTCGCCGTAGCTGAGTGCGCCGATGATGGTCATCACCGCGGTTACCAGCCATGCGCCGATCAAAAGCGCCGGCGAACTGGTACCGCGAGCGATATCCGCTGCGACGATGAAGATACCGGAGCCAATCATGGATCCCATGACGATGGCAGTGGCAGAGAAGAGGCCGAGGCCTTGAACAAATTTTGGCTGCGAGGTTTCTGGCGTGGACACGTTGGCACTGTTTTACCAGTTGAAGTGGAAGGTTGCCAGTTCGGAATCTTGCGAAAAGCTTCCCCGGAAATACGAAAAGATTCGTCGACGCGGGAACTTCCCTAACCAGAGCAACGTAGCCCTGTCTAATTGGAACCGGTTTTCAGTCTTCACAAGGAGAGCAGTCATATGAAGGGTCTAGCGGTCATGGTGTGCTTGTTGGGATGCGTTGCGTCAGGGACGGCGCAGGAACAGAGTCTGACGGGCAAGTGGATGGCAACGGTAGACTTTTACGGCTCCCCGCTTTACTGGAAGATGGAGCTCAAACAGGATGGAGAGAAGATCGCTGGGGATTTTTCGGGCGATAAGGTCGAGGGAACCTATGCCGGCGGTAAGCTCCACTTCCTGGCGAAGGATACTCGGGGTGGATCGGAAGAGCTGACAGCGACCGTTGTGAATGGCCAGATCACCGGCACCGTGATCTGGATTGACGGCTCCGACAAGGAACATCCAGCGACACGCACCTTTCTGGCGGACCGGGTGCCGGAGCGCCCCCAGGGTCCGGCCAAGACACATGAGTTTGTCCCCACCGTCTTCCATCGTCAGTTTTCTGCGCTGAACAAGCCTGTGCTGACGATCAACCCAGGCGACACCATCCATACGACCACGGTTGATGCCGGTGGCGCCGACGCGACTGGCGTAAGGCGTTCACTTGGAGGCAATCCCGAGACCGGCCCGTTCTATGTAAGCAGCGCTATGCCGGGCGACACGCTGGTTGTTCATATCAAGTCACTCAAGCTCAATCGTGACTACGCCATCAGCACCGACGGCATCGTGCCCCGAGCGCAGAGCCAGGGCATGGCTGTCACGATGAAGGATACGGGCAAAGGGGCAAAGTGGAAGCTCGACCTGGCCAAAGGCATTGCGACCCCGGCAGACCCCGGCGAGCACATGAAGAACTACAGCGTCCCCGTCCGCCCCATGCTGGGATGCATTGCCGTAGCGGTACGTCCTTCCAACGCCGCCCCGGGGACAGGAGATGACGGAAGCTTTGGCGGCAATATGGATTTCAACGAAATCACTGAAGGCGCCACCGTTTACCTGCCGGTCATGGTTCCGGGAGCACTGCTCTACTTCGGCGACGGCCACGCTGTTCAGGGTGACGGAGAGACCACGGGCGATGCCCTGGAGACCTCTATGGATGTGACCGTGACGGTTGATGTCATCCCCGGCAAACGCCCGATGGAGCCTCGGATCGAGAATGCGACCCACATCATGGCGATGGGAGAAAACGGATCGATTGACGATGCCTTCAAGGAGGCCACGGAGAATATGGCGACCTGGCTCAAGGATGAGTACCACCTCACTCCGAGTGAGATCGGCATGGTCATCGGCACGGCGGCCGAATATCGCATCAGTGAGGTGGCAGACCGAAATGCCGGCGTTGTACTCAAGATCAACAAAGAAAGGCTGAAAGGTCTGTCGAAATAAGCCGGTTTGATCGTTGCCGCCGGTGGCGGGGTGCAGGGGGAGTTTCCCTCAACCGCCCGCTCCGGCGACAATAGAAGACTGGCCATGAACGAGCAGATCGTTATTCGCGGAGCGCGCACCCACAATCTGAAAAACATCGATGTCGACATCCCCCATAACGCCCTGACGGTTGTCTCCGGCGTTTCAGGCTCGGGAAAGTCGTCGCTTGCCTTCGATACGGTCTACGCCGAGGGCCAGCGTCGCTATGTCGAATCGCTTTCGGCATACGCCCGCCAGTTTCTGGAGCGGATCGAGAAGCCTGATGTCGACCACATGGAAGGACTTGCTCCTGCCATCGCCATCAAGCAGAAGAACACCACCCGGAATCCGCGTTCCACCGTCGCGACCGCGACGGAAATCTATGACTACATGCGGCTTCTGTACGCTCGCTGCGGTACGGTGACCTGCCTGCACTGCGGTGGCATCGTCCGCCGCGATACGGTCGACGAGATCGCCGCCGCTGTTCTCGGCCTGGGCGACGGTACCCGCCTATACGCACTCTTCCCGATCCAGCGACGTGACGTCCTGCTGGAACCGATGCAGGAGTTTGCTCCTGCGACAGGAGAAGAGGGAGCCCCTCCCAAGCCCGCGAAAAGGGCGGCGAAGAAGAGTGCAAAGGCGGCGAAGCCAGTCGAGTCGCCAATCCTGGTGGATCCTACCGATGCGCAGAAGGAGCGCCTTTCGGAGCTCCGCAAGCGGGGCTACAACCGGCTCTTCCAGAACGGCAATATCGTTGAGTTCTCTACCCCGGAGTCGCTGCTGGAGCTCGACTTCACCAAGCCGATCTATGTGCTGGTCGACCGGCTCTCCGTCTCCCCTGAGGTCCGGGCACGTATCGTCGACGCCATCGAGACCGGCTATCGCGAATCCAACGAGATCTACTTTCAAACCGCTCCGCGCGACGGCTCTTCGCCTCAGACGTTGCACTTCTCTGCCGCCTTCGAGTGCGTGAACTGCCATCGTGCCTATCGCGAGCCGGAGCCTCGTCTCTTCAGCTTCAATAACCCATTCGGCGCGTGCCCCCGCTGCCAGGGCTTCGGCAACACCATCGACTTCGATCCCGGCCTCATCATTCCCGATCCGTCGAAGACACTGGCCGGTGGCGCTATCGACCCATGGGAGCGCCCCAAGTACCGCGCCTTCCACGGCGAGCTGAAGCGTTTCGCCAAAACCAATGACATTCCCATCGACGTTCCCTGGTATGACCTGACTCCAGCGCAGCAGGAGATGGTGCGGCAGGGTGGAAACGGTTTCCCGGGCATCCGCGGATTCTTCGATCAGCTTGAGAAGAAGAAGTACAAGCTCCACGTCCGTGTCTTCCTGGCAAAGTACCGGGGTTACGCTCCCTGCCCGGTCTGCCATGGCCAACGGCTCCGCGCCGAAGCGCGCGCTGTTCTGTTGAACGAAAAGAACATCTGTGAAGCGTCATCGCTCACCATCACGGCCGCGCGTGAGTTCTTCGACGGACTGAGTCTCACTCCGGCGCAGACCGAGATCGCCGGGAAGATCCTGGAGGAGGTTCGCCAGCGTATCGGCTTCCTGGAACAGGTCGGCCTCGATTACCTCACCCTTGACCGGCTCTCTTCTACGCTCTCCGGCGGCGAAGCCCAGCGCATTCAGCTCGCCACCTCATTGGGGTCGCGGCTGGTCGGCGCGCTCTACGTCCTCGACGAACCGTCGATCGGTCTGCACACGCGAGACACCGCGAAGCTGATCCACATCCTGGAAGAGCTTCGCGACCTGGGGAATACCATCCTGGTCGTTGAGCATGATCCCGATGTTATCCGCTCCGCCAACCACCTTATTGACATGGGCCCGGGCGCCGGGGAACTCGGCGGCAAATTGCTGGCCTCTGGGACAGTTGCCGAAGTCGCAAAGCATCCGGATTCCACCACTGGACGCTATCTCTCCGGGCGCGCTCATATCCCAGTGCCCTCAACCCGTCGTGAGCCCGGCCGCACCAAGCTAAAGCTCACCGGCGCGCGCATCCACAACCTTCGCGGCGTGGATGTAGAGATCCCGCTCAACCTGCTCTGCGTCGTTACCGGTGTGAGCGGATCGGGTAAGTCAACCCTGATCCATCAGGTTCTGTACCGTGCCCTCATGCAGCAGATGGGGCAGACCGAAGGCGGCGATCCTACGGGACTTTACCGTGAACTCACGGGCGCCCATAACCTGAGCGAAGTAGTACTCGTCGACCAGTCGCCCATCGGCCGTACACCGCGTTCCAACCCTGTTACCTACATCAAGGCCTTCGATGCCATCCGCGATCTCTTCGCCGCGCAGCCCGACTCCAAGCGCAAGGGTTACACCGCCGGAAGCTTCAGCTTCAACGTCCCCGGTGGACGATGCGACGTCTGCGAAGGCGATGGCACAGTCACGGTCGAGATGCAGTTCCTCGCTGATGTCGAACTCCCTTGCGATGAGTGCCACGCAACCCGCTATAAGGCCGGCATCCTCGAGATCAGGTACAAGGGCAAGAACATCCATGACGTGTTGAATATGACCGTTCGCGATGCCCTGAGCTACTTCGCCGGACATCCGAAGATCGTCGACCGGCTCGCGGTCCTGGATGAGGTCGGCCTCGGCTACGTTCGTCTCGGCCAGTCAGCGACTACCCTCAGCGGTGGTGAGGCACAGCGTGTCAAACTGGCCGCCCATCTGGCAACCGCCCGCGCCGCCATCGCGGCACAGCGTGGCGAGAGTGCGGCAAACAAGAAGGCCTCGTCCCGCACCCTTTACATCCTCGATGAGCCCACGACGGGCCTCCACTTCGACGATGTGGCGAAGCTGCTCGCAGCTTTCCGTAAGCTGATCGAAGGCGGTGGCTCTCTGCTGGTGATCGAACACAATCTTGACGTGATCAAGAGCGCCGACTGGGTCATCGATCTCGGCCCTGAAGGCGGTTCCCGTGGCGGGCAGGTTGTCGCGATCGGGACTCCGGAAGAGATTGCTGCCAACCCAGACAGCCTTACCGGGAAGTGGCTTGCGCCGGTGCTCGACGTCAAACACTAAGAGGAACATCCATGGCATCGAAGATCTTTCCGGCGTCTCTGCGCCTTTTCACCTTCGGCGGAGTCCTTCTGGCCGCCACCTCCGGCCCGTGGGTGCTCCCGGCGGCCGGCCAGCAGTTGCCTGCCGGAACACGTTCTGTCGCCGACGAAGACCAGGACCGGGCCGAGCAGTACAAGAAGGCGCAGGCTGCTCTTGACCAGCAGAAGTATGCTGAGGCTGAACGGCTACTGGCCGGTCTCATCAAGACTGACCCGAAAAACGCCGGGATGCTCTACCAACTCGCCTTCGCCCAAGAGGCACAGGAGAAGGACGATGCGGCGGAAGCGAGCTATAAAGCGGCGCTCGCTGTCGATCCAAAACAGTTCGAGTCCACCCTGGCGCTTGGTCTTATACAGGCCCGGAAGGGTCATTTGGATAGCGCAAGAGAGACGTTGCAGCGGGCAGTCGCCTTACAGCCGGGAGACACTGTCCAAGCAAAGGCATTGAAAGCGCGGGCTTACCGAGCGCTCGCCCAGATCGACCAGGCCAAAGACCCGGCAGCGGCGCGCGACTGGCTGGTAGCAGCACTCAAGCTTACACCGGAGACACCCGAAGATACCCTTATGGTTGCCGAGCTTGCTGATGCCGCTGGAGACACCGCTGACGCCGCAGCCCAGTACAAAAAGCTGATGGCGAAAGGCCCCACCAGTCCCGAGACTGCGGTAAGTTACGCCCGTTACCTGCTGCGGCATGGCCAGGCAGCCGAGGCGACTCCGCTGCTGGAGCAGTTGCTGGCGGCGAATCCCGATGATGCCAATCTGAAGCGTCTGCTCGCGCACCTTTATACCCAGGCGAATGATCCAGCGAAGGCTGAACCGATGTTGCGCGCCGCGCTTGCCGCGACTCCCGACGATCCGTCACTACTGGACGATCTCGGTTCTGCCCTGGTGCTGGAGAAGAAGTTCGATGAGGCCCAGCAGGTCTTCACCAAAGCCGTAACATTACCTTTGGATCGCTGGGAAAGCCCGCAGGTCCTGGGTGAAACGCTAGGTCATCTCGCTTTTGCAGCGTCAGAGAATCATCAGCCCAGAATTGTGTTGCAGGCGCTGACACGGAGAGCTACACTCCTTCCAAATTCGCCGTCAACTCTATTTCTGGAGGCAACGGCGAACGATAGCCTGCATCAGACGGAACGAGCTGTTCTGCTGTATCACCAGTTCTTATCAGCCGCTGCAGGAAAGTATCCGGACCAAGAGTGGCAGGCTCGCCACCGACTTGCTGCTCTCGAACACAGGTGAGCACTTCCGAAAGGGGTGCGGTATGCCGTTCGCAGTACGCAGTGCATGTAACGCTTTACTTCGCCCTGGTTTCCGCCACGCCGCTCTTTCCTTTTTCGCGGTGGGCGTCCTGTTGCTGCCTCCAGCAGCGCGGGCAGCAGGCGCCGCAGACGTAGACCTGGCAGTCATTCAACAACTCGAAAACAAAGCCTTACTCGCAGCTCCACGAGAACAGTGCTTCCTATACACGGAGCTGGTGGGCCGTATGACGGAGCTGGCCAGCCGTCAGTTGGCAATGGGTGACACCGACAAAGCCGCAAACACAATCAAGAAAATCTCCGAGTACGCCGAGCGCATCCACATGGGCGTAGCCGATGATTCCAAGAAACTGAAGAAGGCAGAGATCCTGCTCCGCGAGACCGACCACCGGTTGAACGACATCATGCATGCCTCCTCCGGTGATGACCGTGGCATGGTTCAGGCCACCCTGAAACGGCTGCAGACCGTTCATACGGAACTGCTGGCCGTTATCTTCCGACACTAAAACAGTCCATACCCGCGTGTCCTATGTCCCATGGCGGACATAGGACACCTCCGGGTTTCTAGGGCGCACTCGCCGCGTCTGTCAGCTTTGCCAGCGAATCGAGGAAAGTGAAGCGCACCATGGCGGTGGCCTTTTTGGCTTCCTCAATCGTGTTTTTCCGAGACTGCCACGCTGTATCGCTGGAGACAGCTGTTCCCTTCTCCAGCGATTCCGCAGCCTTCTCTCCAAGCACAGTCAAAACGCTCAACTGATCGAGTTTAGGCAGCACATCCTGCATCTGGGGCGAAGCCTGCATTTGCTCCTTTGCGTGTGGAATCGCCTGCGCGATCTCGGCGTACCAGGAGTGGAGCTTGCCGCAGGCGTCCCTATCCTTCTGCAGGCAGCGATCGACCATCACGTTGCTCCAATGGCGAGACGGAGGATCAGGCCGCACGGCATCGACGAAACGATCGAACGGCGTCAGTTGGTCGGTATGTTGGGCCTTGTAGCGCTCGCCAAAGCTGACCGGTTCCAGCACGGATGCAATGGTCCGGAGGTCTCTGATCTGCTCCGTATGCGCCATCGCGCGCAACCGTGCGTCACCGCTCTGCAGATGGTTGAGTCCCAGCGATTCCAGCTCCAGAGAGACAACCTCCAGGCGGTCATACATGCTGTTGACGTCAGTAACGCTCTGCGGCGACCACAGGCGCTCCGCTATGGCGGCAGCGCGTGGCCAGATGCGGGAGTCGATATCGACCTCGTTCAGATGCTCACCCCACATGGGCGTTTCGCCGCCAAGGACGCGCTTCTGCTCTTCCGAGGTAAGCGTCGTGTTCTGTGGAATAGGATCGGCGAGGTAGTGATCGGCTACCGTCTTCATGCCGTCAAGGTAGTACGGCGCGGAGAGAATGCCTTCGTAGCCCATCTGTGCGCCCTTGGCCAGCGAGGCCACGCCACGCCAAGACTGCACCACGATGTCCTTCGGAAGCTCCGGGGTCAGAATTTCATCCCATCCCATCATCCGTTTGTGCAGCGAAGTCAGAATCGCCAGCACTCTGGTATTGAAGTAAGCCTGCAGCGCCTCGTTGTCTTTGAGGTGATGCGCTTCTTTGAACTTCAGGATGCGCGGATTGTTTTTCCAGTCAGGCGCGGGCGTTTCATCACCACCGATGTGAACGTAGGCATCTGGGAAAAGCGCCGTTACCTCGGTGAGGAACTTTCGCAGGAAGACATAGGTCTCTTCACGTGTCGGATCGATGGCGACATCGCTCACGCCGAACTCACGGCGTATGGCATCAGGCACTGTACCGCTGGCCAGTTCCGGATAGGCGTAGAGCCATGCAGCGGAGTGGCCGGGCATCTCGATCTCCGGCACAACGCGGATACCGCGCGCCCGAGCATAGGCGACGATCTCCTGCACATCTTGCTGCGAGTAATACAAGCCATCCGATCCCTTGCCGGTGAGCTTGGGAAAC
>JAEKKE010000351.1 GCA_019510535.1 Acidobacteriota bacterium | reverse complement strand
GATCGTCTTGATCTGCATGCCCGGCGGCAACAGGCCTCCGGTATTCAGCTCGGCCAGCTTCTTCTTCAGGCCTTCCAGTGCCGGCAGGCTCTGCCCTTCTTTCTGCAGCAGAACGATGCCTTCGACGATATCGTTCTGGCCGTTGCGGCCGATCTTGCCCAGCCGTGGCTGATAGCCTTCCTTCACATTGGCGACATCGCGCACCAGAATCGGCGTACCGTTCTTCTGCGCGATCACCACGTTGCCGATGTCCGTCGTGTTCTTCAGCAGACCCAGCGAACGAACGTTCACGTTCTGGTCACCGAGCGACAGATAGTTTCCGCCAGCGTTGGCGTTGCTGTTCTGTACTGCGGCGATCAACTGCGACAGCGTCACGCCGTAGCTGAGCAGCTTATTCGGGTCGGGCTCGATCTGATACTGCCGTGTCGTGCCGCCGAAGGTGGTGATATCGATGATGCCCGGCACCTTCTTCAGCTCGCGGCGGACCAGCCAATCCTGCGTAGCTTTCAGCTCATTCAGGTCGTAGCCAGGGCCTGCGAGCTGATAGCGGTAGATCTCACCGATCGGCGACCACGGCGACAACTGCGGCTGCAGTCCATTCGGCAACTGGATAGTCTGCAGTCGATTCAGAATCTCCTGCTTATCGCGGAAGTAGTCTGAATCGAAGCTGAAGTAGAGCTTCACATCGCTCAGGCCGAAGATACTGATCGACCGGATCTGTTCCAGGTGCGGCGTACCGTTCAGGGCCGTCTCGATCGGCGCGGTTACCTGTTGTTCTATCTCTTCGGCTGACCACGCCGGGTTCTGCGTAATGACCTCCACCAGCGGTGGCGAAGGATCTGGATACGCTTCGATATCCAGTTGCAGAAACCCGAAGGTGCCCGCGACCAGCGCGGCCGCCAGCAGAATCAGCACGACTGCGCGATAGCGCAGCAGCGTCTTCAGAAAGGCTTCCATTGCTAGTCTCCTACCGGCGTACGCAGGAACGCCGCTCCCTGGGTCACGACCATGTCGCCATCATTCAGGCCGCCGGCAATCTCGACCTTGTCACCATGCGTCGCACCCAGCTTCACGGTGCGGGCGTCGTACTTCTCGCCGTTCTTCACATAGACGCTGGCGATATCGCCGTCGTGAATGACAGACGCCATCGGCACCAGGATCATCTGCCGCTGCCCCATTCCGATACGGATGGAACCGAACATCTGCGGCTTCAGGCGATGGCCCGGGTTGTTCATCACCACGCGCACCTTCAGCGCATGGGTCTGCGGATCGAAGACGTCGCCGATATTGGCGACCGTTCCATGAAAAGTCTCCCCCGGATATGCCTGCAGCGTTACGTCCGCCGAGGAGTGCGACTTTACCACTGACAGGTCATGCTCGAAGACATCGCCGACGACCCAAACGGAGTCGAGATTCGCCACTGTCGCAATGCCGTTCGAGGTCTCCAGCGAACGCTGCATCTCGCCCGTCGCTGTTCCAATCTCCAGCACCGATCCACCGATCGGAGCGACCACAGCCGTGGTATCGGAGGTTCCGGTCTCGCTGAAGCCAAGCTCACGGATCCGCTGGCGCGCGCGCTCCTGCTCGCTGTGCGCCGCATCATCGGCAGCCTTCAACTCATCGAAGTCCGCCTGGCTCAACACCTCGTGCGCCAGCAAGAGCTTGCCACGGTCCAGAGCGCGGTCAGCACGCATCGCTTCGATCTTCGCTTTCTCAAAGTCGCTGCGGGCCGCAGCCACATCACCGCTCTGCAATGTGGCCACAGTCTGCCCCTTGCGCACCTCCTGGCCTGGCCGTACTTCCAGGCTCAACAGGCGGCCGCTCAATGGAGCGTAGACATGCACCATCTTGCTGGGGTCTACATCGACGTGAGCGGGAATCTCTAACCCATCGCTCACTGTTTGCAGATGCACAGCCTCGGTCTTGAGATTGATCTTCGGCTTCGCATCCGGCAAAGCCTTCTCGTCACTTTTGCATCCGCTTAGTACGCCAAGCGCTGCGCCCGTCATCACCAGCGTCATCACGCTTTTCTTCATGGCAGAATCTCCGTGTACGTCACATAACTCAGTTGGTGGATCGCAAGCTGCAACTGCGCATTCGCCGTCAGGCTCTGCAGGTTTACCGAGCGGTAATCCTGCAATGCGCTCAAATAATCAAGCAGCGTTCCCTGTCCGTTGCGATAACTGAACTCCAGGTTGTCGCGTACGCGCCTGGCCTCATCGAGATACTTATCGCGATAGCGTGCCGCCTGTGCCTGGGCCGTCTGATATGCCTCGTAAGACTGATCCACATCTGCAATGGCCTGGTTACGCGCGGCGGTCAGCGCCAGTTTGCTGGATTCCAGTTCGTACTTGGCGCGCTCTTTCTCGCCCTGGTTGCGATCGAAGACGCGGAGCGGAATCTGCAGGTTGAAGCCCGCAGTATTCGCATGACCGCTATGCTCGAACTCGCCTTCCAAGGTCGGATCGGTCGTTCCGTTCGCGTATGCCAGGCGAACGCCCGCTTGATTGACAGCCACCTGCTGCGACGCAGCCTTAACATCAGGACGAGCATCCAGCGCCTTCTGACGTAGATCATCCAGCGTCAGCGCCGGAGCAGGCGTATCCAGCGAACCGGTCACATCGAAGTCCGTCTTCGGGCGCTCAATGCCCATCAGACTCTGCAACTGTGTCGATGCCTGCTGCAAAGCCAGCCGGGCATTGTCGGTATCACTCTCAAACCCGGCAAGCTGCAGCTCGATGCGAGCGAAGTCGTTCCGGCTCATCTGCCCCGCATCCAGGCGCACCTGCATCAGCTCAACCGTCCGGCGATATCCGGTGAGGTTGTCTTCACTGACGCGAAGCGCGTCCTTCGCGAACAGCATCCGGGTAAACGCCTGCTTGATGGCGAAGTCCGTCTGCCGTTGCAGGTCGACTCTCTGCGAATCGGTCAATGCGGTTGTCGCGCGCGCCAGATCAAGGTGAACGCCGCGCTTGTTGCCACGCTCAAACAGCCGCTGCACACCGGCCGTATAGAAATCCGGCCCATTCGGGTTATCGGGACCCAACGTCACCATCTGTCCGCTGCCCGTGAGTACCGGATTCTGTCGCAGACCTGCCGTAATCTCACCGGCCTTCACCGCTTCAACATGCTGCGCTGCCGACAGCAACGACGGATTCTGCTTATGCGCAAAATCCAACGCCTGCGGCAACGTCATCGGCGGTGAAGCGCTCTGCTGCGCCCCGGCCCATGCTGCCTGCAGAAGAGGCAACATCAGGCAATATGCCCAGCGCATCTTCATGGATGCACTCCTTCTCTATCTCGTAAAAGTCTTATGGTTTTAGAACAGCCGCACAGACCGACGGCTCGACGCAGCTACAGAACTGCAGCTGGTGGCGGACGAACGCCCATCAGAAGTGCAAAATCTTCATTCAGGAACCGGCGCACACGTGTATCCGGACGAGCCAGTACCTGCAGCCGGCGCAGCACAAACGACAGTGCGATGACCAGGCATAGCATTTCCAGGCACAAAAGCTCGAACTCCAGCGTCACACCTTCATAGTGGCGCCGCATCGTGAGATCCTCGGGCTCAGTCAACTTGCGAAGCACCTGCATATCGTCCGTGATGGAGATCACCGGTAACAGCAGGAAGGCCACCATCACGGTAGCCGTCAGAGCACGTCCCATGGGAGCGGATAGCTTGCCGGTGAACACACCGATCCACACGCCGCTAACCATTGCAACAGCAATGGCGAACCATGCAAGGTTGAGGAAAGATTCCACTAAAGGCATTGTAGAGCAACTTCCGAAGGAAGCGTGTCACTCACTGGAACACGCATCTTCTCCATAAGACGCGCTCAGACTCGTTTCAGTACCGGCAATGTTGCCAGTACATCCATTTTGACCGGAGGTGAGAACAGATATCCCTGCGCCTCAGAACATCCATGACGATCAAGGAAACGGCGCTGTTCTTCGCGTTCCACACCTTCAGCAACTGTGGGAATACCGAGATGTTCGCTCATGGCCAGCACGGCGCGCGTCAGCGCACAATCCTTCTGACTCTCCGGAATATTCATCACAAAGCTGCGATCAATCTTCAGACGATCCACAGGAAAGCGGCGCAGATATCCGATGCTGGAGTATCCCGTACCAAAATCGTCGACCACGATCTTTACGCCCATCTCGCGCAAGGCATACATCTGCTGAATCGAGCGTGGATCTTCGCGCAACAGGGTGCTTTCGGTGATCTCGAACTCAACCTCTCCGAGATGTATGCCCGTCTCCGCTACAGCCGCTTCCACTACATCCAGCAATTGAGGATCTGCCAGTTGCGATGCAGTCACATTCACAGCCAGACGCAGACGCTCATGTCCTTCCAGGGTCGTCCACTGGCGGCAGGCCTCACGGAAGACCCACCCACCGATAGCTGTCATCATGCCGGCATGCTCCGCCAGGGGCACAAATGTGCCAGGCATGATCAATCCGCCGTCTTCGGTGCGCCAACGCAGCAGAGTCTCGGCGCCGGTCATGGCGCCACTATTTAAACGCACGATCGGTTGAAACTCGAGATACAGACCGCCGGTGACCAGCACATTGCGCAGCTCGCGTTCCAGCTCCGCCTGGCGCATCTCCGCCTCTTCGGCAGCGGAGTCATACAGAAACAGCCGCTCTCCCGTGGACCGGCGGGCCATGCTCAGCGCCGCATCGGCGCGACGCATCAGGTGGGTCACAGTTGGATTCGACTTCGGCAGCAGGCTTACGCCGATGCTGGCCGTCAGACGAAGCTCGCCGGTTAATCCGACCGCCACCGGGACCTTAAACGCACGCACCAGTGCCTCACCGAGCTGGTTCACCTCTTCCCGGCTCGTTCGGCTTAGCAAAACCACCATCTCATCCAGGCGGATACGGCCGGCGACATGATGTGGCGGGCAGACCTGATGCACCCGGCTCGCGAGCTCATGGAGGAAACTCTCCGCCTCACCTTCCGGAAGTGACGAACAGATTTCGTACAGACGATGAATGTCGATCAAGAACACGGCCACCTGCGCCCCACTGGAGCGGCTTGTGTCGATCGCCTCTTGCACACGTGCGCGAAAGAGCTCGCGGTCGCTCAACAGCGACTGCGAAGGAATGTCACAGATTCCCATAGTGATGGCCCTGAAAAGATTGCCATTTATAGCACAATGGCAAGCCGCTCAAGTAATACCAAAATAACGCCTTAGGTAAGCGCGACAAATACAACTTTTGGTTACTTTAGTCGGGGGTTAGCGGGGTGTTTACCTGTTTTCCCGGGTGAGATGCTGCCAGCCGCCCCGCCGAAGACGCCGCTCACGGCCGTTCTGGAGCAGCAAAACACTCTTTCCCTCGGTCACGATTCCGATCTTCGTGATCTCTACTCCGTTGATTCTGCGCGGAACGGACCGTCCGCTGGTGAACAGCAACTCATAGTCCTCACCGCCGTTGAGCGCCTGGTCCAGAGTGCTGTGTGGAGCTAACGGTATCACATCCGCATGAAGACTAGCCCCAACGCCGGAGGCCTCACAAAGATGATGCAGATCGGTAGACAAGCCATCGCTCACATCCATACATGCGGAGGCAAGCTTCAGCAGCCGGTGCCCCACCGCAATCCGCGGCTGCGGAAAGAGATGAGGATGTGTCCCATCCGGCTTCACCTTGCGGAAGGCTGCGGGATCAACGCGTAGAGCGTCAAACTCTGCGGCAGCCCCGCCTAGTCGTCCGGTGACATAGATGGCATCCCCCGGCCGCGCTCCACTCCTTAATAAGGCTTTCCCTCGATGCACAGCGCCCACCACGATGATGTCCGCCAGGGTGTGCTTTCCGGGAGCACTTGCGGTGTCTCCTCCAGCCAGAACAACGCCGAACTGATCTGCGACCGCATGCAGACCGCGCAGGAATTCCCGTGTTTTAGCCCGGTTCTGGGCCCATGTCGGGGAAAGAGCCAGGCTGAGGAACGCCGCCAGCGGACGGCCCCCCATCGCAGCGACGTCGCTCAGACCGCGGGCGAGGCAGCGATAGCCGGCTGCAAACGGCGGATGGAAATCAGCGAAATGGATACCTTCCAGGGAGAGATCGGTCGTAACAACCAGATCCTCCCCTTTACGGGGGCGCAGAACAGCCGCATCGTCGCCGATCCCAAAGCGAATGAACTCACTGTTACGCAAGGACTTACGCCTGATTTCCCGAATGAGGTCAAGCTCCCCGTATGGCATATAAAAACCATACCCTGAAAGTTGCCATCAAACCTTCTGGTCAATAAAATGAAACAAATCGCCCTAGAGACATCGGCAGACCCAAATGCGAATCAGCAATCTCGATTCGCCGAATGGAAATGCTGGGCCTCTGTGCCGCAGACACGCATTCGCGGCCGAAGACCGGGCATAAAGGCTGCGGCAGTCCATTGAAAAAGCGCTTTTACATCGTCTTCGTTTCGCGCGATGAGCAGGGAAATCTCAACAAGGTTCCCGTCCCTCTGCACTACGCCTATATCTTTGTCGCCGCTGCGGTGGTGGGTCTGTTCACCATTGTCGGTCTGGCCGGCTCCTACTCCCGCATGCTGATCAAGACTGCCCGCTTCAACCAGATGCGGCAGGATCGCGAGTCGCTGCGGCAGGATTATGCCCGGCTGCAGAAGGCGAACCACGAGAAGGATGTCCAGGTCGCTTCACTCGGAGCCCTGGCCAATGAAGTCTCCGCCCTGTACGGCCTGACCGCCAGCAAGCTTACAGGCGCTTCCTCGGCAAAGCTCCTCTCCTCCCCATCCAAGCAGCAGGATCCCACCCTGGCGCCCATCGCTGACAACAGCTACTTCAAGTCTCTGGACACCTTCTACGCGCTGCGCAACTCTGCCTCATCGGGCGTCGCAGCCCGCGTCCTCGCTCCGTCGCTGCAGACAGCCCGGCTCGGCAGCCTGAACAGCCTTTCGGACTGGCAGGCTATCGCCGATGCTCCGACACTCTGGCCGGTCATGGGCCCCATCACTTCGAGCTTTGGTCAGCGGGAAGATCCCATCCTTGGGAACGGCGAAGGCGAGTTCCACAAGGGCGTCGATATCTCGGCTCCATATGGCACTCCCATCCGCGCTACCGCCGATGGTGTTGTAGAGAATGCCGCCTTCGGCAACGGATATGGACGTGAGGTCGTCATCGACCACGGCCACGGACTGCAGACCGTCTATGCACACATGTCCGGCTTCAACGTCACTGCCGGTCAGCAGGTCACCCGCGGACAGATCATCGGCTACGCCGGCCGTACCGGCCGCTCGACCGGATCGCATCTTCACTACGAGGTCCGCATCCGCAACACGCCGGTCAACCCGCACAAATATCTGCGTGAGAGCTTTGCCGGCATGGTCAAGACAGCGGGCGATAGCTAGCCTCCCTGACAATCGATTGCTTTCAACAAGGCCCACGCAACACGCGTGGGCCCTGTCGCATATGAAGCCTCGATCAATCGCAGTACACTAACAGGCACAGCACCAAAAATCTTTTCCAGCAAGGATGTTTCGTGAAGACTCTCCGCCTGCTCGTGCCTGCTGTACTCGCTGTATCCGCCGTCGTTCCGTCTGTTGCCCAGACCTCTGGACAGACTGGACCGATCGCGGAGAAATACAAGGCTGACGCCGACAAGATCATCGCCGCGGCGATGAAGGACACCGAAGGCTACGAGACTCTGGCCTATCTGACCGACCATATCGGCAAGCGTCTCTCTGGCTCCGACTCTCTGCTGAAGGCGCTGAGCTGGGGTGAGGAGACGATGAAGAAGGCGGGCTTCCAGAACGTCAGCATCCAGGAAGCCAAGGTGCCGCACTGGGTGCGCGGCCAGGAGGAGGCATCGATCATCGCTCCCCTCTCAAAGCCTCTGCACATGCTGGGCCTGGGCATGAGCGTCGGAACCTCGGCTGAGGGCATTACCGCTCCTGTCATCTTTATTCCGGATCTGGCTGCGCTGGCGAACACCCCCGACGACCAGATCAAGGGTAAGATTGTTGTCTTCAACCCCGGCTGGCATGGCTACGGCCTTGGTTCCATCCACCGCACCACCGGTCCCTCGCGGGCAGCCGCCAAGGGCGCAGTGGCTGTTCTGGTGCGCTCGGCGACTGGTCTTGCCATGCAGACGCCGCATACCGGCACGCTGACCTACCTGCCCGACATGCCGAAGGTCCCTGCCGCTGCCATCACCGTGGAAGACGCTCTGCTTCTGGAGCGCCTCGCCAAGGAAGGCCCGGTCCAGGTTCACCTCAAGATGGAAGCTCACATGGAGGCCGACCAAAAGGCCGGCAATGTAGTGGGCGAGATCCCCGGAAGCGAGCATCCGGAGCAAGTGGTGGTCCTCGGCGGACACATCGATAGCTGGGATGTGGGTCAGGGCGCCATGGACGACGGCGGCGGCATCATCTCCTGCTTCGAGGCCGTCAACCTGATCCACAAGCTCGGCCTGAAGCCCAAGCGGACGATCAGGGTCGTCTTCTGGGTGAATGAAGAGAACGGCGGCGCCGGCGGCCGTGCCTATCGCGATGCCCTTGGTGAGAAGGTCAAGAACCATGTCGCAGCCATCGAGTCCGATGGTGGTGTCGAGCGCCCCCTCGGCATCGGATACACCGTCATGGGTGGAGGCCCGGCCTCTGGATCGGCAGCCCGCCGCCAGGCTGGAGCAAGTGCCAATCCGGCCGCGGCCATGGCGGCAATGGCTGCCATGGGTAGCGGAGCTCAGCGCCCTCTGGATGAGAGCAAGCTGACACCAGAGGAAAAGAAGTCCTGGGACACGATCAAGCAGATCGCCTCGCTGCTGCAGCCCATCGGTGCGGATTCGGCCTCACCGGCAGGCGGCGGATCGGACATCGGCCCCATTGTCGCTGTCGGGGTTCCCTCTCTCTCACCGCGTACAGTGGGCGAGCATTACTTTGACTGGCACCACACCGAAGCTGACACTTTGGATAAGGTCGATCCGGAAGACTTCCGCAAAAACATCGCCCTGCTGGGCGTGCTCAGCTACGTTCTGGCCGATATGGATGGCCAGTTGGTCCGCCACACCTCGGCGGCTCCGATGGAATAACAGCGGTTACCTTCCTAAGAGAAAGGCGCTCCTTCGGGAGCGCCTTTCTCTTGGGG
>JAEKKE010000350.1 GCA_019510535.1 Acidobacteriota bacterium | reverse complement strand
AGGCGAGGTCTTTTCTTTTCTGTGAGTTTGAAGGAAATGGACCTCCGAAAATGGTCATACGGCGTCTAAACTCATACAGGGTTACCCCGCTGGATTCATGACTGAGTTTGTCATCAAGTTGGCCGATGAGCGCGGCCGTATACAGGAGCAAATCCACGCCGCTGCCACGGCCGAGGAGTTACGTCTGCGTTTCACCCAGGCGGGCTACCTGGTCTACTCGGTTAAGCCCCGCTCGGTACTGGCAGCCGGCCGCAAGAAGAAGATCAAGCTCGACACCTTTCTTATCTTCAACCAGCAGTTCCTGACCCTGATACGCGCCGGCCTGCCGATCCTGGGTGGGTTGGACCTGCTGACGGCTGGCCAGAAAGATCTGAATCTAAAGGGTCAGTTGGAAGACGTCGCAGCGCGCGTCCGGACGGGTGAGTCATTGTCGTCGGCATTCGATGCTCAGAGCGGCGTGCCGATCATCTATACCACCACACTTCTGGCTGGTGAGCGATCGGGAAACCTGGAAGAGGTGTTACAGCGTTTCGTCGACTTTCAACGGTTGTCATTGAGCTTTACCAAGAAGCTAAGGTCGGCGATGGTGTATCCCATCGTTCTGGTGCTGATGGTGATCTGCATCATGATCTTTTTGCTGACCTTTGTGATTCCGCGGTTTGCGGAGCTTTACGAGCAACTGAATACGCCGCTGCCCGCAATTACGGTCTTTCTGCTGAATCTTGGGAAACAGGCGCAGCACTATGGAATTTACGCGGCCGTGGTGTTTGCAATAGCGATCTATGTCTTCTTCCGTTGGCTGAAGACGGATACCGGGAATCAGTTGGTCGACCGCATCCGGATCAGGTTGCCCCTGATTGGGCCGGTGTGGCTGAAGTACCAGGTAGCGCTGTTTTCCCGCACGTTGTCGACCCTGCTGACCGGCGGTCTGCCGCTGGTGCCATCACTGGAGACGGCGGCAAAGTCGATCAACAGCCGCCAGACGGCGCTGGCCGTGTATGCTTCGGTGGGCTCGGTCCGCGAAGGCAAAGGATTGGCGTATTCTCTCCGGCAGACGAAGATCTTTCCGGACCTGGCGACAGAGATGATTGAGGTCGGTGAGTCCACCGGCGCCTTGCCGGCGATGTTGAACTCGGTCGCCGAGTTCTTTGAGGAGGACGTACAGCTTTCCCTGTCGGCAGCCATGAGCCTGATTGAACCGATCCTGCTCGTCTTTATGGGCATTGTGATTGCCGTTATTCTTATCTCGCTCTATCTACCGATCTTCTCGCTGGGCGCTGGCGGGCTCGGTCAGTAAACCCTTGGCGCAAACCGGAGTCCAATAAACCATGGCACAAGCTCCCATCGCGATCCCGATTCCCTCGACTAACGGCCTTGAGCTGAACGAGGTAGAGCGCGCGCAGATGCTGGCGCGCCGCTATCACTCTGAGTTTGTTGACCTGAAGAACTTCAAGATTCAGCATGAGCTGTTCCGGACGGTACCGGTCGAGCTGATGTTCCGGTACAACTTCGTCCCGCTGGAGCAGAAGCCCGATGGCCGTCTGGTGATTGCGGTAAGCGATCCATCGAAGCTGATGGTGCTGGATGAGATTGCTTCTCTGTTATCGGCGCGGCTGGTGACGCGGGTGGCGACGCTATCGCAAATTACAGACCTGCTGAAGAAGAATGAGCAGTCGCAGCGTGTCCTGGAAGAGGCGAGCGAAGGGCTGACCTTCGATGTGGTGTCGTTGGACGAGAATGCGGACGAGAACATCTCGATCGAGAAGCTGACCAGCGAAGAAGATATCTCGCCGATTATCCGCCTGGTAGATACGACCATCTTTACGGCGCTGGAACGCCGGGCTTCGGACATTCACCTTGAAACCTACGACGACTCTCTGTTGGTGAAATACCGTATCGATGGCGTGCTGACGCAGGCTATGGCGCCAATTGCGCGTGAGCATCATCAGACGATCCTGTCGCGTATCAAGGTCATGAGTGAACTGGATATCGCCGAGCGCCGTGTGCCCCAGGACGGACGCTTCCGCGTGCGCTACAAGGGACGCCTGATTGATTTCCGTGTCTCGATCATGCCGACTGTTCATGGTGAGAATGCTGTGCTCCGTGTGCTCGATAAGGAGTCGATGAGCGAGAAGTTCACCAAGCTTTCGCTGGATGTGGTGGGCTTTGCGGAGGAGGACCTGCGGCGCTTCCGGCGTTACATCACAGAGCCGTATGGCATGGTGCTGGTCACTGGACCTACGGGTTCCGGTAAGACGACCACGCTGTATGCCGCGTTGAATGAGATTAAGAGCGAAGAAGACAAGATCATCACGATCGAAGATCCGGTCGAGTACCAGATTCGTGGCATCACCCAGATTCCGGTCAATGAGAAAAAGGGCCTGACCTTTGCCCGCGGTCTGCGTTCGATTCTGCGTCACGACCCCGACAAGATTCTGGTCGGTGAGATTCGTGATGCTGAGACTGCGCAGATCGCTATCAACTCAGCGCTGACAGGTCACCTTGTCTTTACGACCGTGCACGCGAATAACGTTGTCGATGTGCTTGGCCGGTTCCTGAATATGGGAGTAGAGCCGTACAACTTTGTCTCTGCCTTGAACTGTATTCTGGCGCAGCGGCTGGTACGCCAGATCTGTGATTTTTGCGCGCACTACGTTACGTACGACGATGAGACGCTGCTGCAGAGCGGTCTCGAGCTCGAGGATTGGCGAGGTTTCAAATTCCGCGAAGGCGCCGGCTGCATGGAGTGCGGTGGCACGGGATATCGCGGACGTTCGGCCATTCATGAGTTGCTGGAGCTGGATGATGAGATCCGCGAGATGCTGCTGGCCAAGAAGCCGGGCTCGGAGATTCGGCGTGTGGCGCGTGAAAAGGGAATGGCATTTCTACGCGACTCGGCGCTGCAGCGTGTGCGCGCCGGTGTCACTACCTTGAAGGAGATCAACAAGGTAACCTTTATCGAGGCGACCCGGTAACAGACAACACATGTCCTTTCTTTCCAAGTTGAGCGGCACACATCAACGTCCCCGCCTGGCGGCAGAGTTACGTGGCGAACTGGTGGTGGCCGCAGCGGCTGATGCAACCACGGCACCCCTGCGTGCAGTCACGCAGGTGTCGCTGCGCGCGGGCGCTTTGCAGCCGTCGCTGAAGGTTCCTAACCTCGTAGACCGCGTTGCGGTTGCCGCTGCACTGCGTTCGGCGCTGGAGCGGGTAGCCGCACAGAGCCGTGACGTCACACTTGTTCTTCCGGATGCGGCGGTCCGCGTCGTTCTTCTGGACTTCGACACCATGCCTTCCCGGGACGACGACGCCGAGAGCGTGGTGCGATTCCGTCTGAAGCGCATGCTGCCCTTTGATTCTGATACCGCAGCGGTCAGCTACCAGGTGATGAGCGAGGCCAGGGGGAACGTGAGTGTCCTGGCTGTTGCCATGCCCGCGGACTTGCGCAGCGAGTATGAGCAGGCCGTGCGCGAAGCAGGATACGAGCCCGGCGCGGTGCTGCCGTCGACGTTGGCTGCCGTGGCAACGCTCGACCCCGCGGAGCCAAAGGCGCAACTGCTCTTGAATATCGATGAAGCCAGCATGACCACCGCGATCGTGCGCGGCGGCAACGTGGTGCTGTACCGTACGGTTGAGTTTGCCCACGAGACGGTCAATGCAGCGCCGCCGGAACCAGCGCCTGTAGCCAGTGATCCGACGTCGGCTCTGGCGATGGAGCAGGCAGACGTCCTGTTGGCTGAGGTGGAGCATTTGAGCCATGCCGATGAGATTGCCCGCGCCATCTCGGTTGCTACAGCCTATTTTGAAGATACGTTGGGCGCAGTGCCGGATGAGATTCTGGTCGCCGGGACATGGCCTTCGAACGAGCTGCAGCGAATCGCATCGGAGACGATTGGAGAAGGGGTGCGACTGCGGGAGATTGTACGTGCCGAAGATTTGCTGACCGGATCGACCGTGTCGCGCAATCTGTTGGCTGGTGTGAGAGGAGCGTTGAAGGGCTGATGCGTATCCAGATCAATCTCGCGTCGAAGCCCTTTGTCGAACTTGGGCAGGTCTTCAAGCGGCTGCGTGTTGCCATGGCTGCCCTGGGGGTAACAGCGGCTGCGTTGGGTGGTTTGCTGTATATGGAATCGTCCAAGGCAGATGTCGCGCAGGGGCAATTGGCAACCTTGCGGAACAAGACTTCAGATCTGCAGCGAGAGCGCTCCCGGAATGAGGCACGTATGCATCAGCCGGTAAATGCGGCGGCGCTGGAGCGTTCCCGGTTCTTGAACGAGCTGTTCCTGCGCAAGAGCTTCAGTTGGACCGCTGTGATGATGGACCTGGAAAATGTGCTTCCGGCAGGAGTACAGGTGTCATCCATCGAACCGCAGATCGGAAGCGACGGCGAGGTGCATATTCGCCTGCGCGTGATGGGAGACCGCGACAAGGCGGTAGAACTGATTCGTAACCTGGAGCATTCGCGGAGGTTTGCCGCGCCTCGTCTGGCCAGTGAATCGTTGCAGACGTCAGGCAATCAGCCTGCCTATCAGTTGGCAGCGATGGGCAATGTCGAGTTCGATATCCTGTCCGGCTATAACCCGCTGGCTCCGCGTGCCGAAGCGAAGAAGGACGCACAGAAGGAAGATAAGGCGAATTCGAAGAAGGACGCTATCCCTCCAGTGAAGCCGGTAGTTCGCACTCCTGGAAGGGTTCCCGGAAAGCTTCCGGCAAAGCCTATGAATGCGCCGGTCGGGCCGGGGATGCCGATCAGGTCAGGTCCACCTGCTGGGCCGGGTATAGCGACGCCGCCGAATGCAGCTACGCGGGGAGTCAACCCGGGAGTCAATCCCGGACTCAATCAGGGAGGGGTGAAGCGATGAGTACGTCCACCGTGACTCCCAGCATGAATTCGCGCCGCGTTGCGGCAGCCCTGTCTCCTGTGAATCTCCATATTGCAGGCGTGATGGTACTGCTGGCTCTGAATATCTATCTTGCGGTACATCTCTTCCTGGCATGGAACAAGCTTCGTCAGAGCGGCAGCGAGGCAGTGAGTCAGCAACAGGTGGCGTTGAAGACTGCCGATATTGCGGCGCAACCGCTGCGTGGGCTGGATGACAAACTCAGCACTGCACGCGCCGATGCTGACAAGTTTACGGAGCAGCGCTTGTCCTATGCGTGGTCTCCGGTGCTGGCGGAGCTGGGTGCACTCGCGAAGAAGCAAAATGTCCGTCTGACGCGGGTACAGTACACCGAAACTCCTGCGGAAGATTCGCCTGATCCTGATCTGGTCGAGATCAGGATGGATATGACACTCTCAGGAGACTATCGTCCTCTGATGCAGTTCCTGAATTCAGTGGAACGCGACAAGACTTTCTTCGTGATCGGTGCAGTGACGTTTACAGGGCAGGCGGGCGGAGGGAATAACAACAACGCGCCGGCAACCTCTGTGGTGAATCTACGTTTGCGTGTGACGACGTATCTACGCAAACCACTCCCGTCGGATTCCAAACAGGAGGCAAGTACGAAAGAGGTCAGCACCAAGCAGGAGGCAGTCCATGAAGTCCGGCGCTGAGGATAAGAAGAAGGTCGCCATTGCCGGAACGCTGGGCGCTGTTGCGGTGATTTGCCTAGGCTATATCATCTGGGACAACTTTCTTAGTTCGCCGGCAACCACTGCTACCCCACCTGCAGCTCCGGTAATTCGTGATCTGACGCCTAACGGCGGTACTGCGGCGAATACAGGCCGTAAGGGTGGAGGAGCCACAGGTGGCACCACCGCGAAGAAGGTTGGCACCACGGCGGCACAGCTCGATCCCACGCTCCATATGGAAGCGATGAAGGTAGTGGAGTCCCTGGAGTATTCGGGCTCTGGCCGAAACATCTTTTCGATGACGTCAGCGCCTCCACCGATGGCGAACATTCCAAAGCCCATTGCTCCACCGCGTCCGATAACGCAGCCGGTCAATCTTGCTCCTGTTGGGCCACCGCCGCCTCCGCCGATCAACCTGCGTTTCTTCGGCGTAGCGACACGATCCAATGGGCAGCGTCAGGCCTTCCTTTTGCAGGGGGATGATGTCTTTCTGGCGGGATCCGGCGATGTGGTTGCGCGCCGCTATAAGGTAGTGACGGTCAATGCTACCTCCGCCGTGGTGATGGACATGACCAACAATAACCAGCAGACCCTTCCCCTGGTGACGCAATGACGAAGCGGCGGACCAACGAAGACGGTTATCTTCTGGTTGGTCTGCTGGTGATCATCTTCATTGTGCTGCTGACGCTTGGGATAGCCGCGCCGACGATGCTGAAATCATTGCGGCGCGATCAAGAGCTCGAGTCCATGCATCGCGCGCAGCAGTATCAGCGTGCGATTCGACTGTACTACCTGAAGCTCGGGCACTATCCGGCTTCGATCGACCAGCTTGAGAATACGAATAATATGCGTTTTTTGCGGCGGCGCTATGTCGATCCTCTGACAGGTAAGGATGATTGGCGCCTGATCCATTTTGGCCAGGCAAAGGCGCAGATCAAGGGCTTCTTCGGCAAGCCGATTGCGCCTACAGGTGGTGGTTTGGGCGCAGCCTCAGGTATGGGCTCAAACATCGGGGGCATCAACACCACTGCTAATCCAGGAATTGGTGGAAGTCCAGGACTAGGAGCAACGGGATCAAGCGGAGCCACTGGCAGCACGGGAAGCTCGAGCCCGTTTGGTGGTATCGGTAGCCAGAGTGCATCAAGCCTGCAGGGAACCGGTGGCATCATCGTAGGAGTAGGGACTTCCAAGACCGGATCGTCGCTGCTGGCGATCAACGGGGATGAAGTGAAATACGAGGACTGGGAGTTTACCTACGATCCCAGGATGGAGCAGCTACGGGCGCAGGCAAGCCTTCTGGGAGGCACGCCGAGCAGTGGCTCCTTAGGAAGCCTGGGTTCTTCCGGATCGACTGGGAGTACGGGAAGCAGTGGGCCTAGTGGAAGCAGCGGCGCTACCGGAACCTCAACGACGCCACAGCCGTAACAATTATTCCGACAGATCTTCTTTTACTCGCTTATATCCCGTTATGTTCATACCCTATGTAGTATATTACCTATCTAGGCGTCAAATCGCCTACTCTGCAGATGCGTCGATCGCGGTAAACGCTAAAACTAACTGACAAGGCTCGATCCTGGAGAAAGTTGCTTATGGCGGAGCGTCGTTTCACCCTTTCCTTGCTTGTGCTGGTTGGTTTGCAAGCGGCAAATCATGCGCAGGTTCTGACTGCTCAGTACGATAATTCCCGAACCAGCGCAGACCTCCACGAGATAGTTCTGAAAGCGTCGAATGTAAACTCTCGTGATTTCGGGAAACTATTTTCCAGGACTGTGGATGGGGATATCTTTGCTCAGCCTCTGTATATGCCCTCGCTTGCGATTCCCGGAAAAGGGAAGCGCGATGTGGTCTTTGCCGCGACGGCACATGATAGCGTCTATGCATTCGATGTGAACGGTACGGTCGATGCTCCCTTGTGGAAGACCACGTTTATCAACCCACAGCATGGCATTACGACATTGAGCGAAGGCGATGCGTCTTGTCCGTTCATTACCCCGGAGGTGGGAATCACTCCGACCCCAGTGATCGATGCGAGAAGCAAAACAATGTATGTACTTGCGCGGACCAAGGAGCATGGTGCGTTCGTTCAAAAGCTGCATGCGCTCGACATCACCAACGGAAAAGAAAGAACGGGCAGCCCGGTCGTTATCTCGGCGACAGTGCAGGGCTCAGGCGATGGCGCCGTGAATGGCAGGGTTAGCTTCGATCCGCTCAAAGAGAATCCCCGTGCCGCGTTGCTGCTTGTCGATGGCGAAGTGTATGTGACCTGGGCTTCATCCTGCGATGTCGGTCCCTATCACGGCTGGATCATGGCGTACGATGCCCACACCCTGAGGCAGCGCGCCGTGCTGAATACCTCGCCGGATGGCGCGAAGGCGGGAATCTGGCAGTCCGAGGCAGGACCCGCGGCCGACGAGGAAGACAACATCTATGTTGCTACCGGCAACGGTGACTTCAACGCGGCGAACGCGAATGGCAGAAACTTCGGCGATAGCCTCTTGAAGCTGCGCCTGGAGGGTCCAAACCTTGTGGTGCGTGATTTCTTTACCCCCTTCAATCAGAAGATTCTGGATTCTAAAGATCAGGATCTCGGAAGTCAGGGGCCCGTCTTGCTTCCGGCGCAAACGGGAGCTCATCCGCATCTGCTCGTAATTGCCGGGAAAGAGGGCAAACTCTACCTGCTCAATCGTGACAAGCTTGGAAAGTTTCACGAGGGGTCCGACACCGACGTTTTGCAAGCCATCGTCAATGAGAAGGGCGCGTATGGAGCCGCGGCATATTGGAACGGCCACATCTTCCTTACAGATCGAAGCTACATAACCCGCGACTTTGCGCTCCAGGCGGGCAAGCTCGTTCTAAAGGGCGCGACCGCCAAGATGCTGTCACCGGCGGCGACACCAATCGTCTCGGCCGATGGGACGAAGAATGCAATTTTATGGGTCGTCTCCACAAAGGAATGGAACGAGGGGCACATGGACAGGGCCGCGGTGCTGCATGCATACGATGCGAACGATATTTCGCATGAGCTCTACAACAGCGAACAAAACAACAACCGTGACCGTGCTGATATGACCGTTCGTTTCTGCATACCCACCGTTGCGGATGGTCACGTATTTATCGGTGCTCGCGGCCGATTAGATGTCTATGGGTTGCTCAACAACGCTGCTCTTCGGAGGTAAGCTCGGTACGCCGATCGCTAACTGGGTCTGCCCTCTTCGAAGAGGCATCTCTTCGCGGTCCCGTAGCTCAAGTTGTAAAAGAGGTCGATGCTGGCTTCTTGGAGCGGGAGACCGGGATCGAACCGGCGACATTCAGCTTGGGAAGCTGACGTTCTACCACTGAACTACGCCCGCATGCCCTTCACGCTGGCGGAGCAGCGCGCGGCAGGCCCGCGTTCATAGCGGGTCCGAGCCCCAGTGTCATCCGGGAATCGCGGCAGGCAGCTCCAATTGCGCGAAGCGCATCAGGCGGCGCCTCAGCCCTTGAAATGCTTGCAGAGCTTCAGGGCCTGGCCCTGGTAGTTCGACTTCAGATCGGCGCCGTAG
>JAEKKE010000495.1 GCA_019510535.1 Acidobacteriota bacterium | reverse complement strand
TCGGCCAGGATGAAGAGGATGTTTGGCCGGCGGGAGGTGGTGGCGGCAGTCAGCACCGGGGCGGCCGCGGTTGCGGCTGCTCCCAGCGCCGATGCAAGCAGGGTACGGCGCGTCATCGACATCGGAACGGTTCCTCTTGTCCACGGAGATGATGTGGATATAGAAACTATTCTTGCATTGAAACGCGACCGCGTCTTGAAGCTAGACGTTGAACTTGAAGAACAGGATGTCGCCGTCCTTGACGACGTATTCCTTACCTTCCGAGCGATAGAGACCCTTCTCTTTGACGGCCTGTTCGCTGCCAAGAGCGAAGAGATCGTCGCAGTGGTAAGCCTCGGCGCGGATGAAGCCCTTCTCGAAGTCCGAATGGATCACGCCCGCAGCTCCCGGAGCCTTGGTGCCTCGCTTGATGGTCCAGGCGCGGACTTCGGTGACACCGGCGGTGAAGTACGTGATCAGATGCAGCAGCTTGTAGGCAGCATGGATCAGGCGGTTCAGGCCGGGCTCTTCCAGTCCCATAGCGGAGAGGAACTCCTTGCGCTCTTCCAGATCGAGGAGCGCGATTTCGCTCTCCATCGCGCCGCAGATACGCACGACCTCGCTGCCGTCTTCGGCGGCGCGCTTCTCCACCTGTGCTGTCCACTCATTGCCTTCGGTCAGTCCGGCCTCGTCGACGTTGGCGACGTAGAGCATGGGCTTCTGGGTGATGAGGAAGAGCTCGCGGCTGGCGATCAGTTCGTCTTCCGTGAGGTCGGCAACGCGCGCGGGCTTACCCTCGCCGAGCACGGTCTGAAGCTTCTTCAGAGCGGAGAGCTCGCTCTTTACCTTGGCATCCTGCGAGTTCTTGGCGACCTTCTCGGTCTTCACCAGCCGCTTCTCGACGGATTCGAGGTCCGCGAGCAGAAGCTCGGTGTTGATGACATCGATGTCGCTGAGCGGATTTACGCCGCCGGCGACGTGAACGACGTTGTCATCGGCAAAGCAGCGTACGACGTGCGCGACAGCATCGGTGGAGCGGATGTGGCCGAGGAACTGGTTGCCGAGGCCTTCGCCCTTGCTGGCGCCGGCGACCAGGCCGGCGATATCGACGAACTCCATCGTCGTGGGCACGGTCTTGGCCGGCTTGACGAAGTTGGTGATCTTGTCGAGCCGGGGATCGGGCACAACCACAACGCCCACGTTGGGTTCGATGGTGCAGAAAGGATAGTTGGCGGCCATCGCCTTGGCCGAGGTCAGCGCGTTAAAGATCGTGCTCTTGCCGACGTTCGGCAGGCCGACGATGCCACAGTTCAAAGCCATTGCTGGGGTGGGTCCTCTACTCTCAAAAAAGCTGTCTCTTTGATTGTAGAGGTCGCAAGGAAAAATAGGCCTCGCTGAGGCGCTCCCCAATGAGGCCCATTCGCTATTCTGCTGTTTCGTAAAGTGCTTCGGTATTGCGGTAGATGTCCCAGAAGGGTTCCAACGGCTTCTCCTCCAGCACACCTTCCAGTACCTCCAGATGCGTGTGCCAACCCTTGGTAAAGCCCTCGGCCTGGGTCGAGTCGGAGACGCGGCGGTGTGTCAGGACGAAGCGGACCTTTTTGCCTTCGGGCGTGAGCTCGAAGATGACTTCGGAGGGCTCTTCGCCTTCTCCCCAGCTCATACCGAAACGGCGGGGAGGCTCCCACACGGTGACCTTGTGTGTGCTGGTGTGACCGTTCTCATACTGTTTGAACCGCTCCGGCATCTCGCCCGGCTCCGGTGTCAGCTCTGCGTGTTTGAAGCGCATCTGGAACTCTTCGCCGACTGAGGTTCCCGCGTCTCCCTTCGCCAGCCACTTGCCGCGCTTCTCGCCGTCTACGAGGTACTCCCACACCCGTTCGATGGGGCCTGGGAACAGGCGTTCGAAGCGGAATGTGTCTGCATTGACGCGCACTGCGCGCTTGTCGATGATGGTTGCCTGCTTCACTATTTCTCTCCTTTCGATCTCGCATCCGCTGCCGCGTCCTGTTCCAGCAGCATCTCCAGACGATCCAGACTGTCGCTCCAGAAGCGTTCATAGAAGCGTAACCACTCGTCCGCCTTTTTCAGTTGACGTGCCTCAAGACGGCACAGGTGCACACGGCCCATAATGCGCCTCCGCACCAGACCTGCGTTCTCCAACACCTTCACATGCTTGGCTCCGGCAGCGAACGACATCTCGAAGCCGGCAGCAAGTTCACCGACCGAGTGTTCCCCACCGGCCAACCGGCGAAGCATCCTGCGTCGCGTGCCGTCAGAGAGTGCATGAAAGACCCGATCGAGTTTCGCTTCACGTTCAACCATGTGGTTGAGTATTGCTCCGGGCCAGAGCGATTGTCAACCGGGAGGGCCAGTTGCCAGTTGCCAGTTGCCAGTTGCCAGTTGCCAGTTGCCAGTTGCCAGTTGCCAGTTGCCAGTTGCCAGTTGCCAGTTGCCAGTTGCCAGTTGCCAGTTGCCAGTGTTTGAACTGTGCCTCCGGCAAAGGTTGCTTTAGACTTCTTCCACTATGGCCAAATCGTTTCGTGAGCTGCTCGTTTGGCAACGAGCAATGTCTCTTGCTGAGCGTGTGTATCGGATAACCGAAGAATTTCCCAAACGCGAGATGTTCGGACTCGCCGCTCAAATGCGAAGGGCGGCAGTTTCCATTGCCAGCAATATCGCGGAGGGTTCAAGTCGAGGCACGCGGAAAGACTTCCGCCAGTTCATTGCGATCGCTCGTGGATCGAATAACGAACTGCAAACACAACTGGAGCTGGCAGTCCGCATCGGGTTGTTGTCTTGGGACAAAGCGGAAGAAGTCGACGCGCCTACTCACGAAGTCGGACGAATGCTCCTACGCCTTTCCTAGTATCTAGGGAAGGCTAAGTGAAAATACAGGGACGGATCTAACTGGCAACTGGCAACTGTTAACTGGCAACTGCTTAAAAAAAGAGCGGACGCCGGGGGACGTCCGCTAAGGGAGGCTAGCTGTTTTGTCTGTGCTACTGCGGTGAGGCCGCGTTGTTATTTGCCTGGGGGGACGACGCTGAGGTCGTCAGCCAGGCGGAAACGGACAAGCGACTCGGCAGGTAAGTCGATGTCCTTGTTGCCGGTCAGGCCGGCAACAGCTGTGCCTGCGCCGGCGCCGGAGAGGCCGCCAACCAGGAGACCAACACCACCGGTGGCCAGGCCGCCGATCAGCATACCGGCGCCAGTACCGCCGCCGATCCAGGCGGCGCTACGCTTGCCTTTGCCCTTCTTGGTACGGGTAAAGGCGCCGGTTTCCAGCGGATATTCAGTGCCATTCAGTGTCATGGTGGTGAGGCGAAGCTGCAGGACGGATGAGCCCTTGAAGTGACCGCGCTTGTGCGACTCCTCGACGACGCCACCCACTGGCGTGCCGCGCGGTACGATCACGCGATCATTCACTGCGATAGGTTCGGCGATCTCGCCGGTGAAGCGAGAGCCTGCGGGCGTAGTCTTCACGCTGATGTGTTGATTGATGCGGATCGCCATGTTGGTCCCGGCGGGGATTTTCACATCCGCCGGCTTCACGATCGGCTTATTCGGCTCAGGTATGGCGGCGCCCGCTGGAGCCGGAGTTGCGCCTGGGGCTGTGCCAGGAGCCATCATGGGAGCTGCCGTAGTGGTGGTTCCGGGGACGGCGCCCGCCGGAGCCGGTACAGTGGTTTGTGTAACGGTCTGCTGATGTGTCTGCGGATCGGGCGGTTGCACTGTCGTCGTGACGATATTGCCCTTACCGTCATTGGTTACTACCTGCTGCGTTTGGCCCGTAGCAGCAGCCTGCTGTTTCGCTTGTTCCAGCGCTTTTTCATCTGCAGACTTACATCCCGCAAGCGCACAGCACAATAACAGGGCCGCCGCGGTAGATGAAATTGTCTTCCTGGGGAGAAACATCGATCGTCCTCGTTTCTGCACGCGCCAGTGGGAGGGGGAGGCGCGAGGTTGGTTCGAGTAATACGATGCGGGGACGGCAGTTGCAAGTTGTAAGTCGTGGGAAGTCGTTGAATAGTGGAATGGTTGAATGGTTGAATAGTTTGGTCGCCAAACGGTCGGGCCGGTTCTGAACTTTTGTTAACGGGTTGATGCTCTCAAAGCAAAAAGCCCGGCATTCACCGGGCTTTTACCATTCAACTATTCAACCATTCCACTATTCAACTACGCTTTGTAAACGATCCGCCCTTCCGAGATCGTCATCTTCACCACACCCGGCAACGTGTGTCCATCAAAGGGCGTGTTGCGTGACTTCGAGGGAGAGTTGCGGGCGTTGAAGGTCCAGGTTGACTTCGGATCGAAGAGTACGACATCGGCGAAGGCTTCAGGCGCCAGGGTTCCGCGTCCGCGTAGTCCCATGATGTGTGCAGGCGCCGTGCTCATCAGATGGATCAGACGCAGCAGCGGCATGCGGTGCTGATGGTGCAGCATCTTGATCGAAAGTGAGAGTGCCGTCTCCAGACCGGTAATGCCGTTGGGAGCCTTCTCGAACTCTTGCTCTTTCTCGTGCACGGCGTGCGGAGCGTGATCGGTTGCAATGCAGTCGGCGGTGCCGTCCAGCAGTGCTGTCACCATCGCG
>JAEKKE010000349.1 GCA_019510535.1 Acidobacteriota bacterium | reverse complement strand
TTCTGGTCAAGCAAGTCCGCCGGGAACCGATGCTGGCTCTCGTTGCCAAGGAGCATGCGCTTGCCGGCCAGAAAAAGGTAACGGCAACGGAGATTGCTGAACAGCAGATATTACTCACGGAGCGCAGTTGCAGTTATCGTGCATTATTTGAACGTACGCTGGCGCAGTGCGGCGGCCGTGTCAGTAAATGCCTGGAGTTCGCAAGCGTCGAGGCGCTGAAGCAGTGCGCGCTCGCACGCATGGGTGTCGCGGTGCTGCCCGAGGTCGTGGTGGCGGAAGAACTGGAAAAGGGAAACCTGATTGCGTTGCCTTGGCCGGAGAAGCGGCTCTCGGTCTATACCCAGGTCGTTCGCCATCGGGATAAGTGGTTTTCGCCGGTGATGCAGGCATTCTGGTCCATGGCGCTGGAGATGTTATCGGAACGCTAGAGCAATTCTCCTAAAGGTATAGAGCGGAGTTTCGGCTGTTTGCGCCGTTTTCCCGCGAAGAAAACGGCATTCGCAGATCTATCCAAAGCTACAGTATTAGGAGAATTGCTCTGAAGGCTGTATTTACAGCTTCACCGTTCCGCATGCAGAGTAGAGAACTATTTTGACGTTGTTGCTGCAGCAGGAGGTTCTGCTGCAGGTTTTGGCGCCTCAAGCAATGAGGTCGCGACGATGACCTTTTCGCTTTCCTGCGCTGTGGAGATGGCGAGGATGTGAATCTTATCGTTGTTCGGTAGTGTGATGGCCTTCGCGCCTTCCGCGATATCGATCGGATAGGCAAAGAGATAGGAATACTGATAGGGCTGGTTGAGTCCTTGCGGCGTATGAATGTGCGAGGCGTACCAGGCGAGTCCAGCCGTCTTCAGGAAGCCGGGTTTCAGGCCGATATAGTCGTCCGGATAGCGGGGCGCCGGAGGACGCGCCTCGCGCTGTTGCAGGTCTGTTGGCGGCCATGCCGCATGATTGGCTGAGATGGCCCAGTCGCGACCAGGCTGTTCTTTCCAGAGGCGCGTGTCCCATTGGCCGATATAGCCGGTCCAATCCTGGATCTTGAGCGTCGCAGGATGAGTGCCGACCTTGAAGACGCCGGTCTGATCACCCTCAGCAGATGCGGCGAGGATGTAGATGCGGTTGAAGTGTCCTTCCGGAAGCTTGATGGTCTGGCCTTTCGCTACCACCGCATTTGCATTGCCCGTCTTCGCGGATGCAAGGTCGAAGACAACGCCGTGATAGTCGATCTTGTCGGGAACCATCTCGGCGGGGATTGCGTTGCCTTTGCCGTCGAAGCCACCGCCATTGGTTGCGGTATCGTCGTTGCTGCCGGTGGCAAGGTCATACTGTAGCGGCACGGATTGAGATTGAACCGCACTCAGCTTCGCCGTAGCATCGGCAAGCCGAATGGCAAATGTTCTTGGTTGATAGGCCGTGAACGATGTCTTGAGGACGCCTTGCTCGACGACTGCATCGCCCAGGGGCTGCTCCTGTCCATTAACTTCGTGGGCGGAGGCAATCGGGCCTGCGAAGGACACCTGGATATCCTGCGCGGGTTTGCCGTCAAGCTCCACCATACGAAGAATGGTTTCATCGCTGTCTTCGGCTTTCTTCAACGCAAGCACGCGGATACGCGAGTTGTTCAGATGAACGAGGGAGAAAGATCTTCCGAGCGTTCCCTGGTGCTTGCCGGTCTGGAACGCGATAACGGGAGCGTTCATGCGATAGGCCTGCCAATCTGTCTGCGCACTGCGCCAATCGCCATCGTGTCCGGCAAGACCGAAGACAAACTCGTGATGTCCCCAATCCTGGTTGGCCTGATCGGAGTAGGGGATCGGCCGCCCATTGTTCGAGGGTTGCAGGCCGGGAGAACGCAGAAGTGTCAGTCGGATGGTATTGTCATTCGGCTTGTCCGAACCATTCTTGAAGTCGGTCAGGATCGTTGCGCCGAAGCTTCCGCTCTTGTCCTGCAGATCGATCCACTTGTGTGAGGCAACCTCGAACTGCCGCTCGTTGGCATTGGGTCTCTGAACCGTCCCAAGATCCCAATTGTAAGTGGCGTTCTCGTTTGACGCGCCCAACGGGAAGGTCGCTTTCAAGTTGGCTGAGAGGGTCTTCCAATCAATGCTGTTCGCCCACACCACACGGTTGCCGGCATTTCCAGCGGACAGGCTGATGATCTGCACGAACTTCGAGCCCTCGGCTTCGCGGGTTACTTCCAGAGCCACGCGGACAGGGCCATTTTCTTTGATGCGGATCGTAGGCTTGCCCGCGACATAGGCGCGAGGCGCCGCCTGCTCCTGATCGAAGTCCATATTCCATGCCGGCCATTGCTTTGGCTTGTCATTGGAGATGGCAAGACGCACAGGAGCGGAGAGAAGTTCTTTCTTCGTCTGCTTGTCGTAGATGCTGGAGACATCGCCATCAGCGTTGAGCTTTACGAGATAACGAGCGTTTTCAAGGGAAGAGTTCGTTACCTTGAGGCCGGTTGAAGGTGCAGCTTTTTGTGCCGCCTGCACGTGATAAACCGCATATCCCACGGATGGGACTGTTGCCAGGAGGAGGACTTTCCCTTCGGCGATCTGTGCCGGCACTTCTTTGCCCTGGGCATCGGTCACTGTCACGCTCTTCGGCGCTGCTCCGGGGAAGTGGAGATCGGCTTCGACCACATCTTCCCGCTCAACGTTCAGCGGATTGAAGAGAACAACAGGGATGCCCGCGCCTTCGGTGTCGAGTCCAGAGGCGATCGCCTGGCTCGCGCTGGTGAGAACGCCGTTGAACTGATTGGCGACGATGGCATCGTCATTCCACGCATACTCATACGACTTCGGGGTGGCGGTTCCAGCAGCGGTGTCATGGAAGTGGCCTCCAAGCGCCAGCATCCAGGCATCGTTCAAACGCTGTTGCGGATAGGCGGCGCCTCCCATCCAGGCAGCGGCGAGCGACGACTTCTCCGCCGCGTCGGCCAGAAGCTCATTCTTCAGCACCCAGCGCTTGTGATAAGCCTGCGAAGTCAGCGAACCGGCGGAATGGTTGATGAGCTCAAGGTCACCCTTGACCGTTGGCAGCTTGGAGGTCATGGACGGGGGAATATCTTTGAAGAGCTGGTCGGCGGTCGCAATGACGACGTGAACCGGGCCCTCGCCCACCTGTACCTCCGCTCCGTTTTCGGCTGCTTTGGGGGTCTCTCCCATTGCAAATGCACCGCGCGGCGGTGTCGGCAGAACGGTCTTGCTCTTGGTGACGATCGCTTCCAGAAGTTTGACGGTGGACTCCTGGGTCGCGCCGCCCACATCTCCAGTGCCGACGTAGTGGTAGTCGGCGAATAAACCTGTCACCTTTCCATCGAGATCGATGCGCTTCACCCAGTTCGGTTCAACATTGCGGCGAGGAGGAGGAAGCGCCGCGAGCTGCTGCGGTGAAAGGCGGGCACGCTCTTCGCTGGTGAGCTGTGGTGCGTTGGCGACAGCCTCTGTCGGTTCCTTGCTCAGATCAGTGTAGGTATTGCTGCCGTAGCCCCCCGGATTGAGGGCTGCAATTACGCCTTTGCCATCGGGCCCGTACCACATGCCGACATTGAAGGGGATGCCTTCCGGCGTTTGCTCCGGCGAGTTCGGGCCGCCGATCTTTGGCGCCGGCTGCCACTCAGCATTCAGCTTCTGGGTCGAGAAACCTTTGATGCCGGCATGGGCAAGAATACTCGGCAGCGACGCCGGGAAGCCGAAGCAGTCCGGCAGCATGTATTCGTCGCTGGCCTTGCCGAAGTCTTTACGGAAGTAGCTATTGCCATAAAGGAGCTGGCGGAAGATGCCTTCCGCGCTGGGAAGGTTGACGTCGCCTTCTTCGACGGACGAGCCGGCGGGATACCAGCGGCTGGCGGCAACATAGGTGCGCATCCGTTGGTAGTCGGAAGGGAAGTACTCCTTCATGAGGCGGTAGCGATTGGCTCCGGTCCAGTTGAAGACGTAGTGCGGATAGCGATCCATGTAGTCGAAGTTCACCCGCATGGTCTTCAGCAGATATTCGCTGATTGTCTGCGGGAACTCCCAGCGCCACTGGGTATCGAGATGGGCATAAGGAACGACGTAGAGCGTCGGCTGGCTGGTGATATCGGGAGCTTTCATCGTCTGGGCAAAGGCCGCGCTGGAGAGCGCGCTAACCCACAGGACGCGGCGAAGGAGCCGCGGCCTAGAAGTGTTGCGATGTCTGCCGTTGAAGCCGGGGCGCGAAGAATCCATCGATAGCATCTGACCGCTCCTCGTTCCTTGAATCTGATTTGTAGAGGGAGAAAGAGAAAAGCCCCGCGGCGTATGCCGCGGGGCCTGTGGTTTAGAACGCGTATCTGAGACTGAACTGGAACTGGCGTTCCGACGCGTAGGTTGTGCCCTTGACCGTGACTTTACCGAACGTGCTGCTGGTCGGGTCGGTGGTGGGGTTATCCAGGTTGGGATGGTTGACGAAGTTGAACGCTTCGGCCTTGAAGACCAGTTGATGGTTTTCGTGGCCGGGGATGACGTGGAAGGCCTTCTGCAGCGCGGCGTTGTAGCTCTGGAAGCCGGGGCCATAGATGACGCCACGAGAGCCACGTGGAGCGAAAGTGCCGGCAGCAGCGGGCTGGAAGAGGCAGGTTGTGTTCGCCGGACCGCAACTGGTTCCAACTTCAAACCACTGGCCTGAAGTTCCGAACTGGCGAGGCGTGGTGGGTTGACGGAGACGGGTGTAGTACTGATTGCCCGCACCGGGCCCTATGCCGGCCTGATCGAGGTTGCGCGTGACGCTTTGCGGACGTCCAGACTGGGCCTGGATGGTTCCGGAGAACTGCCAGTCGCCCACTACGGTGCGTACGAACGGGTTGCTCGCATGAGTTCCGTATGGAATATCCCACACATAATTGGCAACCATGACATGTTTGGTATCGAAGTCGCTCGGACCATACAAGGCGGCATTGCTGAAGGGGTTGGGGATGCTTGTTCCATTCGAAGAGCCGTAATCCAGGCTCTTGGACCAGGTATAGGCCACACCGAAGAGGAAGCCCTTGGTCAAGCGACGCTTCACGTTGGCCTGCATGCCGTGATATGTCGATCCACCGTTGTTCTGGGCCTCGATGATGGTCGAGAAGCCTTTGTATGGACGAAGCGCATCCGGAGCCTTGACGGTCGGGTTCGCCTGAATCGTACCGGGCTGGAGCGCATTGATATTTGCCAACTGCTCCAGGTGATAGCCGCGACGTCCGACATAGCTCAGGGTGAACGTGGCGATGTTGGTGAACTCGTGTTCCACCGTCAGGTTCCACGCCCAGGCCTCAGGGCTGGGATAGTTGTACGCGTGAGAAGTGAAAGCCAGCGGGGTGACGCTTCCGGCGGCTCCACCGGGGTTGTCAACGCCTCCCTGGCTTACCGTGGATGCCGGCTGAAACGGAGCATTACCGCCAACATGCACCGTATCGCTGATGCCGAGACGCTGCATATAGCGGCCGCCACCGCCACGGATTACCGTGCCAGGCTCAACCTGGTAGGCAAAACCAAAGCGAGGCTGGATGTTGGTATAGACCGTCGGCGAGTAGTTCGAATCGTAGCCGCGGAAGAGTCGCTGGTAGTTGCCGTTGATGATGCTGTCAGGAACATGTCCCTTAGCCGCGTCAGGGAAGCCGGAGCCAGGGATAACGACGCCGTTGTACTGATCCCCACCGGTCAGGAAACCCGTGGTCGTGTCGACTTTGGGAGCCAGCGAGGGGTTGTAGTCCTTCGGGCTGAAGAACGCCTGATTACCCCATAACGAATGATAGGGTTTCATGATGCTGTAGCGTACGCCGTACTCAAGAACGAGCTTCGACGTCATGCGCCACTGGTCCTGGGCAAACATCTCAAACATGTTGCCGCGGAACGGGGTATAGGAGCGCTGGCCGATTTCGCCGTAGGTATCGAAGATGCCGAGGGCTGCGTTAGCGACTGCTGCCTTGGAAGTGGAGCCACCTCCACGGTTATCCGTGAAGACGAAGAGACCGTTCTGGTTGTTGGTTGTGCCAGGGCGCGTGTTGTCGACGCTGATCTGGTCATAGTTGTTCTCGCCGGCGTACTCCCATACTCCACCGAACTTAAGCGTGTGGTTACCCTTGACCCAGGTGAAGGTATCGCCCACGTCGTAGACCATGCCGCCAGAGCGCGACGGATAGGGACCGCCATCGAGCGTGCCGAAGCTTCCGAGCTGAATGGTCGGGATTTTGTTGGGAACTACCTTGTTGGCGGAGCCGAAGAGGTAGGGATAGTTAATGCCGTACTTCGTACGGTCATAACGGCCCGAGGACGTGTCGATGTTGATGTCGACGTGGTCGGCGGCAGCCGAGACGAAGGCATCGTTGATCATCGTGGAGCTGAGGGTCCAGGTGTGGTGCAGGACAGCAATCTGATTCGGGCGATGGAAGATACGAGGGTTGGTGTTGAAATTGCCGAAGTGCGGCTCGTAGTCATCGTAGTTGTAGTTCAGCAGGCTGAAGCGCAGGCGATGCGCGTCAGTGGGGACGAAGTCGATGATGATCGTGTCCTTACGCTGCTTCTCGGTGTAAAGAGCCGTGTCTGTCCAGTTGCTGGAGGGATTCCCGACAAGATTAGGCGTCGGATAAGCATTCAGCAGGCCAATGCCGTTCGGGCTGAGCTGGGCTGTGGGGATGACGTTGTTGGCATAGGCGACTTTCGTGGTGGGATTCACGATCTGCACCGGGCTGCTGTAAAAGATGTTCGAGCCAAGCAGTTCACCGAAGTCACCCGTGCGCATGCGCAGTGTGGGTACCTTCAGCGTGGCGCTGGAAGTATCGTCGTGGTTGTACTTCACCCATTCCTGGCCTAACAGGAAGAAGAGCCTGTTGCGGCCGGTGTTGAAGTGGCCAGGGATGAAGACCGGGCCGTTCAGGTTCCAACCGAACTGGTTGTACCGGAACGCGCCGCGCTTCAGACCTTGATTGTTACGCTGCCAGGTATTGGCATTGAGGTAGTTGTTACGGAAATACTCAAAAACGCTTCCGTGGAAGTTGCTGGAGCCGCTCTTCGGAACCAGACGGATCAGGCCGCCTGAGGTACGGCCGTACTCGGCCGGATAGTTCGAGCTGAGGACCTGGACCTGCGAGGTGGAGTCGACGTCGGCTACGCCGGTGCTGGTGCCGTTCGAACGCGTACGCACCATGGGTGCGCCGTCGAAGGTCTGCATGCTCTCCTGCGAGCGGGCTCCGTTGATGTTGAGCGGGTTATCGAGACCGAAGCCAAGGGCCGCCATCGAGTTGTTGCGGACGACGCCGGGCTCCATCTGGGCCAGGTAAAGCGGGTTGCGTCCGTTGAGCTGGATGTTCTTGACCTGCTCCTGGGTGATGAGCTGGCCGACAGAGGCGCTCTCGGTCTGAACGGTATTGGCGTTGGCTTCGACCGTAACCGAGGTCGTGCTGTCGCCCACCTTCATGGTGACGTCGACGCGGCGACCGATGTTCGGATCGACCTGGATGCCGCTGAGGGTTACGGATGCAAAACCGGTGGCCTCGACGCGCAGAGTGTATGCCCCAGGCGTGACATTGGTGATGTTGAAGTTGCCTTCGTCGTTTGAGACCGCATGGGTCTCAGCGCGGGTAGCGTTGTTCTGAAGGGTGATATTGGCCTTCGAAACAAGCGCTCCGGAAGGATCGGTAATTGTTCCTGACAGTGACGATGTATCCTGCGCAACAAGCGAATACCCCGTTAAAAACAGATACACCAGAACGGATAGAAAAATCCGTATAGGGATTTTATGGCGTTTCATCCAGCCTCCTCGAAAAAGTACAACGACATCGTTTACGTAAAATTATGATTGCGCTATCACAGCGACAACCATGTTTAAGCGTTTGGAATAAGTGTTGTCAAGATAGATGCACCGATTTTATTGTGGAATACGGACTCTACCAGGAAACCGGTGATATGGTAGCTCTCTCAGATTTGAGGCCATGATTGCATCAACAATCGAAGAAAAAACGGGCAACGTTACAAGACGTGGCAAAAGCCGCCGGAGTGGCCCCCATGACGGTCTCAAGAATGATCAATGGGCACCCCTATGTCACGCCCGAGACCGCCAAGAAGGTCCGTGAAGCCATCCGGAAGCTGAACTACCGTCCTAATCATGCCGCACGGATGTTAACAGGAAAGTTATCGCGCTCCATCGGCCTGATTGTTCCTGACATCTCCGATACGTTTTTTTCGGTTGTGAGCCACGCCGTCCAGGAGACGGCCCGTGCCCAGAACTACCTGGTATGGCTTGCCGCCTCTGAGGACGACCCCACCATCGAGGCGGCACAGGTCGAAAGCATGACCCATCACCCCGTGGACGGCATTCTGCTTGTTCCCACCCAGAGCCGCGAGCCGTATCTCAAGGCCATCGTTGCCGGGAATACGCCGGTCGTGACGATCGACCGCCCGATTGAGGTGGCCACCACAGATTCGGTGGGGGTAGAAAACCAGGCCGGCGCCATGATGGCCGTAGATCACCTGGTGGAGCATGGTTACAAGAAGATCGCTTGTGTTTCCGCGAATGCGCACCTCCAGACCATGAAGGATCGAATTGCCGGTTACAGGGACTCGCTTCGGAAAGCGAAACGTTCTTATCAGAACGAACTGGAACTGAAATCGAGTGCTTCTTCAAAAGCTGTTCTGGCCGAGCTGCTTACCGCGCGTAATCGTCCCGACGCCATTTTCGCGGCGAATAACGCGTCCACCATCTGGGTGATTGAGGCCCTTAAGGAGCTGAACATTCAGATGGGGAAGGACATCGCGCTGGTCGGTTTCGATGACGTCGACTTTTTCACCCTGATTACCCCTTCGGTAACCGCCGTACGCCAGCCCGCCGCCGAGCTGGGAAATGTCGCCACCCGGTTGCTGCTGCAGCGGATTAACGGGGAGTTCAAATCGACAAGTGTCCGAACGATTCTGCCTGTGACGCTCACCATTCGCGAATCCTGCGGATGCCGTCGGGCAATTGCTTAGTTCGTCGTCCCCCAGTTGTGAAAATGTGCGCCGCCTGAAGGCGGTAAGAAACAGGAGATGCCTTCTTCATCGGCCTGGTGGGAACCGTAATTGGCGCCATGGGATCGGGAGTGCTGGGGCAGCGGTTTGGCGGGCGGGAGGCTTTGCGGTTGATGGCTGTGCTTTATACGGTCTCCGCAATCGGCTCCGCTTTTGCCTGGAACTGGGATGTGTTGCTGGTTGCGCGCTTTATCGGCGGTCTGGGTATCGGAGGATCGTCCGTGCTGGGGCCGGTATACATTGCTGAGCTGGCGCCGGCCAAATGGCGCGGACGTATGGTTGGCCTGTTTCAGGTCAATGTCGTCGTCGGCATCCTGCTGGCGTATCTGTCTAATTTCCTGATTACCTTGATGCATCTTGGCGCTGCCCAGTGGCGATGGGAGTTCGGGGTGGCGTTCCTGCCGTCTCTCTTCTTCCTGATCCTGCTGTACGGCATCCCGCGTAGCTCCCGCTGGCTGGTGACGACGAACCAGACCGACGAAGCTCTGGAGGTGCTGCGCCTGATGGGCTCGCCCGACTCAGAGGCCGAGTTGCAGGAGATCATCGATTCCGTTCATCTGGAGCGCGGTGTCGCGCAGGAGTCGTTGTTCCAGTGGAAGTACCGGCTGCCCATCTTTCTGGCCGTCACCATCGGCATGTTCAACCAGCTTTCAGGCATCAATGCAATCCTTTATTACTCGAACTTCA
>JAEKKE010000494.1 GCA_019510535.1 Acidobacteriota bacterium | reverse complement strand
GCCCACGGGACAAAGTGGGAGTTGCCTTTGTCACCAACGGCATCAAGCAGGACCATCAAAATTATCTGAAGCACGGCGGGCTTGGATTTCTCCTGGGCGACGGGAATCTCACCTATGGGCGCGAGAACATCCTGGAGACGTACTATCAGGCAGCCTTGGCTCGCGGGCTATCGATGACGCTGGGAGTGCAATACATCGCACATCCGGGCTATAACCGCGATCGCGGACCGGTTCTGGTGCCCAGCGTCAGGGCGCACGTGGAGTTTTAACGATTCTGGATACGGCGATCTTTAGCTTTCGCGTTTTCGACGGCTGAGATACAGCCCCACATAGGTCACCAACACCCCGATACCGGAAAAAAGAAAGGCGAGAAACCATCGCGGCGTTCCGGCCTCGATGTGAGCATCGGTGGGATCATCCGGACGATACACAATCGCTACGGTCTGTCCCCGGTGAAGGCCGGGCAGTGCTTTCGCGGAAGTGATCTCGTACTGGCGACTTCGTTTGGTGCTGAAGAGAAAACGGGGATGATCGTTTTCGACCGTCAGGATGACAGCCTGCGTATGCTCCGCGTGCAGCAGAAACCAGCCTTCCGCGAATCCGAGCCCTACTCCGATCAGCGTAAGAACCGAACCCAGAGTCAGAGCGATCACACGGAACATACGTTGCATATCAGTAAGTGTATGGCTTCACGCGGTATAAGAGCTTTCGCGCGGGCCTCTCATGAGTCGACCTATACTGCGGGGGTGGAACTCTCTTCTCTGGTGCTGATCGGTTCGTTTGTATTAGGGCTGCTATTGGGTAGCTTTATGAATGTCTGTATTTCACGGTTGCCTGTAGGCGAATCGGTCATCGGCGGACGGTCCATGTGCCGGAGCTGCGGCAAGACAGTCCGCTGGTACGACAACATTCCGTTGTTGAGCTGGGTCATCCTGCGGGCGCGATGCCGTGATTGCAAAGCGGCGATCTCCTGGCGGTATCCGGCGGTTGAACTTGCCACCGCCCTCTGGTTTCTCCGCTCTGGCTCGATCCTGTGGCGCGACTGGAACTTTACCTGCGACTTCTGCAACCAGTACCAGATCCAGACGAACCGCGTCATTCTGGACCTCGCGGTGCTGGCGGCCGGATATCTTTTGATCGGTCTGATGGTCATGGACTGGCAGACACACACCCTGCCAGACAGCTTCACCCTCTCCGGAATCGTTCTCGGCTTTGCCCTGACCTGCGTCCATGCCATGTACCTGGCGCCGGGTGAGGGAGAGATTCATCTGCACCGCCAGGTAAAGCTGAATTCGGCGGGCGCCGGTCGAAGCACGGGCGACCTTTTCATCACCGGCCCCGAGGCAGTCGTCCTTGGTCGGGTGGTGGCCGTCGCCGGCGCGATGCTGTTACTGCTGCTCTTTCATTGGGGCTACAAAGCGCTGCGGAAACGCGAAGGCATGGGCATGGGTGACGTGAAGTTGCTTGGAATGATCGCCGCCTTTTTCGGCTGGTGGCCCGCTGTTCTGGCGTTATTTGTCGGAACAATCACCGCAACCGCCTTTGCTGTCATTCAAATGGCACGCGGACGAGCCGATCGCCTGACCGAACTTCCCTATGGCAGTTTTCTTGCGATAGGAGGTCTGATCACGGCCATGGCAGGACCGATGCTAATCGAGTGGTACGCGGGCTTATTGCGATAGCGAGCATCACATTTACGAACTCGGACGCACGCGGTCTTAATTCAATTGTGTTGCATGGGCGTTACGGTATCGGCCCGTTTCCTTGACACTGGCTTCAAACGGAACTTAACCTTGAGGGGACAGCCGACAGACGAACGATGCAAATTCCTTATATTTGGAACTATCTTCCGCTGGCCCTTCAAATCCTTGCAGCCCTTGCACTTGCGGGCGGCATGGTGACGGCCAGCTATATCCTTGGGAAGCATCGCCGTACCAAGGTCAAGCTCTCAACCTATGAGTGCGGTATGGAACCCGTTGGCGATGCGCGTGGCCGGTTTACCGTTCGCTTCTACATGGTGGCCATGCTGTTCATCCTGTTCGACGTGGAAGCGGTCTTCATGTTGCCCTGGGCCGTGATCTACAAACACCTTCCAACGCTGACGGGTTCCCGATTCTTCGGTTTCAACGAGATGCTGGTCTATATCGGCTTCGTCGCCGTAGGTCTGTTCTACGTCTGGAAGAAGGGCATCCTCGACTGGGCTGCTGATAAGGGAGACCTCTAGTGCCGGCAACAACCCTGGAAAAAGCGGAAGTCCTTGAGCAGATGGCGGCCAACCCTGCCGTCGCCGCGCTCTCTTCCCTGCTGATCGATGCCCGGTTTGCACTGAACGAGCTGACGATCACCGTTCCGAAGGAGCAGATCGTTGCTGCCGTCAAAGCGGTTCAGGCAGCCGGCTACAACTTCATGGAAGACGTGACCTGCGTGGACTGGTACCCCAGCGAACCTCGCTTCCATGTCACCTATCACATCCTTTCGCACTCGCTGAAAGAGCGTGTCCGCCTG
>JAEKKE010000493.1 GCA_019510535.1 Acidobacteriota bacterium | reverse complement strand
TTGCGCGATGCTTTTGCCTGCAGTGTCCCTTAAGTGGGTGCCTCGTTGACCATACGACGCAGGAACAAGCCGCAACTTCGATGAGCTGGATGAACAACTATAGGGCGGGCCTTCAGCCCTTTTCCGCGATAATGCCAGGAAACCTGGGCGTTGCCCCAGGCTGATATAGAACGCGCCTTCAGCGCTTTTGTTCGTGGTTGCTTAGCGAAGCGTGCCATCTTCAAGGTGGCACAGCTCCACGTCACCCATACCGTACGTCTTCAACTTTCAACCTGAAACTTTCAACTTTTTCTTTACGACGTCGTGTGATCCACCACGATCTTCCAACCACCCTCAGTCTTCTCCATCACCAGTGAAAAGACACCCTCGGCATTTCCGCCATCCTGCTTCTTCCGCTCAAGATGAAACCTGCCTAGCACCACCGCAAAGTTCTCATCAAGCTGCTTCACATCGAAGTCACTGAAGCTCAATGTGCCCATCGCGGCCTTGGACGGATAGCTGCGACGGTAGTTGTCCGCCAACTCCGCAAAGCCCTTATGCACGCCGCGGCTGACGAAGATCGTCTCCGGAGAGTCTTTGTAGCCGGTCAGGAAGCCCTCAATATCCCCAGCGTTCCACGACCGTTCCTGTGCGAGCAGCACCTTGACGCAGTCCAGGGTCTGCTGGGGTACGGTTCCCAACTGGGCAGGTGCAAGGGTGGCGGAGGCAAGAACCAGGGCGAGCAAAATACGGCGCATGACTAAAATGTATCTATGCCCCACGCGCAGGCCAATACGAAAGTGGTGCACGCCGTCTGTTCGCATGACTGCCCGGACTCCTGCGGTGTCCTGGTGACGGTCGATACGCTGACCGGACGCGCCACCAAAGTGCAGGGCGATCCCTCGCATCCGGTCACACGCGGCTTTCTCTGCGGCAAAGTCGCCAAGTACCTCGACCGCGTCTATTCGCCTGATCGCCTGCTCTATCCCATGCGCCGCCGTGCGGATGTGCCGAAAGGCCCGCTGGAGAAGGGCAACGAGGCTGCGGCCTTCGAGCGCATCTCCTGGGATGAGGCGCTGGATCTGGTTGCCGCGCGCCTGAAGTCCATTACCGAGACGCACGGGACGGAGTCGGTGCTGCCCTACTCCTATGCGGGCACCATCGGCCAGTTGGGTTACGGCTCCATGGACCGCCGCTTCTTTCATCGCCTGGGAGCCTCGCAGCTCGACCGCACCATCTGCGCCAGTGCCGGCGGCGCTGCCATGATGAGCGTCTACGGCGTGAAGCTCGGTGTCGAGCCCCAGGACTTCGTGCATGCCCGCTACATCATCGCCTGGGGCGCGAATATTCACGGCAACAACATCCATCTATGGCCCTTCATCGAGCAGGCGCGCCGCAATGGAGCAAAACTGATCGTCATCGATCCGTATAAGACCCGCACCGCGGCTCTGGCCGACTGGCACATTGCCATCCATCCGGGAACCGATACCGCTCTGGCGCTGGGCATGATGCACGTCATCGTGCGCGACGGCCTGGAGAACAAGGAATACATCGCCCGCTGCACGCACGGCTTCGACGACCTCAAGCGCCATGTCCTGCAATCTGAATACGCTCCAGCGCAGGTGGAGAAGGTGACAGGCGTTGCCGCTGCGGATATCGAACGCCTGGCGCGGGAGTACGCGCGTGCTGTGCCCTCGGCGATTCGCTTGAACTACGGCATCCAGCGCAGCGAGAACGGCGGCGCCGGCGCACGCGCAGTGCTCATGCTGCCGCTGCTGACCGGTGCATGGATGCATCGCGGCGGAGGTGTCCAGCTTTCCACCTCAGGCTCATTCCCCTTCAATTCGACACGGCTGCAAATGCCGGAGCTGATGCTCGCCAGTCCGCTGAAGCGCGAGGCGCGGGTGGTGAATATGTCGCAGCTCGGCCAGGCACTGACAGAGCTGAACGATCCGCCAGTGAAGGCGATGTTTGTCTACAACAGCAATCCCGCAGCGGTGGCTCCCAACCAGAATGCGGTGCTGCGCGGCATGGCTCGCGAAGACCTGTTTACCGTAGTACACGAACAGTTCTTCACCGACACCGCCGATTACGCGGACGTCTTGCTGCCCGCGCCGACCTTCCTGGAAGTGAAAGACACGCAGGGAGCCTACGGGCATCTCTTTGCACAGCTTTCATCACCGGCGATTGCACCATTGGGCGAAGCGAGATCGAACGTGTGGCTCTTCGGCCAGCTCGGGCAGCGCATGGGATTTCCGGAGGCCTGCTTCCACGACACCGAAGACGATCTGATCGCGCAGGCGTACGAGACCTCGCATCCGTGGTTTGCCGGCATCACGCCGGAGCGCCTGGAAAAAGAGGGCCATGTCCGCCTGAATCTGCCGGACGGCGAGCCATTCTCTTCGCCGGAGTGGTTCCGTACGCCCTCCGGAAAGGGCGAGTTTTCATCGACGGCGATTGTAGAAGCGGGAAGCGATGCGATTCCAACCTTCCACGCTCCCAGCGAATCGCGGTTGAGCCCTCAGGCTGCGA
>JAEKKE010000348.1 GCA_019510535.1 Acidobacteriota bacterium | reverse complement strand
CGCAGCGCCGATCCTGACCGGATATACCGTGCAGGCGACACATAACTTCACCTGGGCCTTCGGCATCGCCGCGGCGTATCTGGTGATCGGTGTGCTGTCATACGCCTTCCTGCTCGGGCGGATTCAGCCTATCGATGTGAGGCGCGCGCTAGAGGCGTAGAACAGGCCGGGTGCCCCACATACCGGGGTCCCCAGCGAATGAAGTTCGTTGGGGTGGATACGCGAAGCTTATGTGGGAAATTCGAGCAAAGCTCGAACCGTTTTTGGGGGTTTGTCATTTCGTAGCGCCCGGGGCCCCGACCAGCTTGCTGGTTGGGGTGGTCGACCAGAGGAAGCGGAGAAATCTGCTTTTCAGCCGCACTCGTGGTTCCAAGTTCAAAGGCGGTCGCGCGTAGCGCGATACCCAGGTCCCAAAAGCCGGACCCGGGCAGCCGGAGCATCCATACTCCTAACTCTTCTTCACCAAAGCTCTCGTATTACCCACCGAAATACCGCCGTCGATCAGGATCGTTTGTCCGGTCACGTAACGAGAAGCCTCGCTGGCCAGGAAGACCACAGCACCATCGAGATCGTTGGGAGCTCCCGGACGTTTCAGGGGAATGCGCTCGACCAGATACTGCACCCAGCCTTCGTCCTCGTACATCACGCGGTTCTGGCTGGTCTTGAACCATCCGGGAGCCAGTACGTTGACCGTCACACCGTGCGGTCCCCAGTCGTCTGCAAGGCTCATCGTCAACTGCTTGATGCCGCCGCGACTGGCCCCATACGGCCCCAACCCTGCAGACCCGCACACGCTGGTGACTGAACCGACGTTGATGATGCGGCCGTAGCCGCGGGTGATCATGCCGCGTGCGATGGTCTGTGCGACAAAGAAGGCTCCACGCAGGTTGGTGTCGAGGATGGTGTTCCAGTCCTCCCACGTGACCTCAAGCGCCGGCTTACGGATGTTGCATCCGGCGTTGTTCACCAGGATATCGACCTTGCCGTAGATGGCATCGGCCGCCGGACCGAAGGCGGTGATGCTCTTCTCGTCGCGCACATCGAGCGTCAGCGCATGAGCGGTGATGCCCATGCCGGCGAGTTCTTCCACGAAGGCGTCGCAGTCGCCGGCTTTGCGGCTGGTGACGATCAGCTTTGCGCCTGCACGTCCAAGAGCGCGGGAAAAGTATTGTCCCAGGCCTCGCGATGCTCCGGTAACAACGGCTACCTGTCCTGTCAGATCGAAGAGGTTCTCGCTCAACGCCTAGTTCTCCTTACCGGGTGCAACGACGACCTTAAGCAGACCTGCCTCGCGCGCATGCAAACGCGCAAACCAGTCGGCCGCCTCTTCCAGAGTGCTGACGGCGGAGATCAGGGGCTTTACCGTGATGGCGCCTTCGGACATCAGGCGGATGGCTTCGACATACTCTCCGGCGGAGGAGCAGGAGCCCTGCAGCCGGACCTCACGCGTAACCACGCGCTGCAACGGCAGCGGAACCTCGGGCTGAATATTGCCGATCAGGCCCACGGTGCCTCCGCGGCGTACACACTCGATAGAAGCAACGACAGTCTCTGCACGGCCGACGGCTTCGAGGACGACATCCATACCAAGATTGCCAGTCCGGCGCAGGATCTCGGCGACCAGGTCGTTGCCCGAGAGATGCAGCGTGTCCGGGATACCGACATCGACGGCCATCTGCAGACGGGCGGCGTCGACATCGGCGATCGTGACAGACCGTGCTCCGGCGGCGCGCGCGGCCTGTGCTGTCAGCAGGCCGATCATGCCGGCGCCGATCACCAGGACCGAGTCGCCCGGCTTCAGTTGCGAGACGCGGACTCCGTGCAGCGCGACGGCGACGGCCTCCAACATGGCCGCCTCTTCGAAGGGGAAGTTCTCCGGCAGCTTATAGAGGATGCGCTCAGGCACGGCGACAAACTCGGCAAAGGCGCCATGGCGGCGGTAGTCTCCGCAGGAGACGCCCATCACCTGGCGGTCGTCGCAGAGGTTAACCTCGCCCCGTTTACAGAATTCGCACTTGCCGCAGTAGACGGTGGAGTCGAAGGTGACGCGATCGCCGGCCTCATAGCCTTGCACGTCGGAGCCGACCGCGGCGATGATGCCGGCGGCCTCGTGGCCCATGACGATGGGTGGAATACGGCGGCCGGAACCGCCATCGTAGCCGTGAACATCGCTTCCGCAGATGCCGCAGGCAGCGACCTTGATCAGAACCTCGTCGGCGGCAACGGCCGGGACGGGCATATCGATGACATGCAGATGTTCGTAGGCCTCAAGCATCAGGGCTTTCATGCGTTGTGCTTTCTCCTGTTGGGGATTAAGCATACGGGGTGCTCCGTATGGCTGTCCTCTCGATTGCCCGGAGGCCCAAAATACGGTATTCTTTAACTTCCGCAGCAAGCCCGCGGCCCCGTTCCGGTGGCCTGGCGGCCCAAAGCGAGGCGAAACGCCCTCCCACTGCGCGAAAACACCTTCGTCCAACCTGATTGTCGGGAGACGACCTGGAGATTTGTCATGGCACAGACCTGTGAGTTTTGCGGCAAGGGACCGCAGTTCGGCAACAACATTTCGCACGCGCACAACGTTACCCGCCGCCGCTGGAACGTAAACCTGCAGGCTGTGAAGGCCGTTGTGAACGGCGCCAGCAAACGCATCCGCGTGTGCACCAGCTGCATCAAGTCCGGTAAGGTCGTCAAGGCCTAAGCCGTTTCAGAAGAGTAAGTTTCAGTCGCCCGGCAGGCGCGCAGCCTGCCGGGCTTTCTGCGTTAAGCCCATAAAAGCTGCACTGCAAATGGTGCAACCGGTTTTACGCCGTTTCGGTTGAAGCCTTCCGCCGCTTCTCAGCGCTCTGGAACAAATACACCCCCAGAATCATGATGAGCGGTTCGAAGACGTGCCGGAACCGCGCCTGTACGGTGACAAAGTAATAAGGCAGCGGCAACAGCAGGAAGGCTGCTGCGAAGAGCCAGGCTCCCTTGATTTTTCGTTTTAATGCCAAAGCCAGGCCAAGCAGACCGGCGATGCTGCCGAATGCGAAGTTGATCTCGCGTCCGTACTCGACATACTCCTTGTGGGGGACGACGGGTTGCGGCACTCCAGCCCAGAACATGTAGGTACGAAGTGCAGCCAGTTGGAAGTAGCGAGAGTGGTGGGTAGCGATCCATTGCTTTGCGGCATCACCGCGGACCTTCACGAAGGCGATTTCGCCGACAATGGCATACTCCTGCTGCAGTTTGTTTTGGCCATACCATATCAGGCCGCCCCAGGGAAAACCCACGGACCAGTCAGAGTTGCCCATGTAGTTTTCGGCGCCGAAGTTGTCACGCATGGGGATAAAGGTGTGAAAGATCCTGTAGTTGCGTACGACCCAGGGTGTCATGAATGCGATTACGATCAATGCCGCGGCGGTCGCCTTTTGTAGTGCAGGGAAGAAGCGCGGCCTCGCCTTCAGGTAGATCCAGATCACGCAGACGGGCAGCATCATCAGCGGTGTGGGCTGTGTAAGAGCGATCAGGCCGCCAAGCGCGCCAAAGATCGTCCACTGCCGCCAGGTTCCGCCACCGTTATCCGCCATGCGCAATGTCATTACAATCAGCCATGAAAACAGCATGCAGGTTAGGGTCATCTCCCACACCCAGCGAACCGCAAACTGCATCGCCGCCGGATACAGTGCCCATAACCAGCCAGACCAGACCGCAACCCTCGGATTGAAACAGCGATAAGCGATTTCATAGATCGCGAGTGCGGTAAGCGCCGAAAAGATGCTGTTGAGCGTCAGGATCGACCAGGCCGCCATGTGGGAGTAAACGCCGAATACCTTGAAGGCGGCTGCGATGATGAAGGTGTACAGAGGCGGCAGCCATGCCGTCGGTCCGGTATGGCCGAAGAACGGATCGGCGTAGCCATATCCATTGACCAGGGCACGCGCGATGCGGCCGGCCTCCCAACCGAACTGAAAGTGGTCTTCCCCAGGACGAAAGCGGTAAGTATGCGCGAGCGTCATGTAGAGGACGCGTACCGCAAAGGCAACCCAGAAGATTTTCCATGGCAGACGGATCGGTTCCTGTTGTTCGCTGCCGGCGATGTTGGCCATATTTCTTATTCAATCATCGTTATCACCAGCTACCGCATTTTCCCTGTTACTGGGTATTCCGGAAGAGGCGTGTGACGGCATTTTCATTGCGGAAAATGCCCATAGATGCGGAATCCCTGCGCTACGCCTACAGGGAAAATGCTCTATGCTTCACCCATGGCTCCTAATCCTTATGCTGCCGCCCTTGGAGAGAACGATCCCGCAACCGTGCTGGCCACCACACCGGCGAAGCTGAAGGCTCTGGTCGAAGGTCTCAGTGCTGAGCAGGTCAACACGCCGCCCGCGCCGGGCAAGTGGAGTATCCGCGAGATCTTCGCGCACCTGGCCGACTGCGAGATGGCCTTCGGCTTCCGACTGCGCCAGACTCTGGCCGTCGACAACCCCATGCTGCAGCCCTTCGATCAGGACAAGTGGGCTGAGCATTACGCGGCATACGACTACGCGACCGCCGTGGCGTTCTACGAGGCCTTCCGTGACTGGAACCTGAGGTTCCTCTCGACCGTAACGGACGAGCAGAAGCAGCGCGGAGCCTCGCATCCGGAACGCGGGTTCACGCCCTTCTCCGTGCAAGTCGCGACTATCGCCGGCCATGACCTGCATCACATCTCCCACATGGAGAAGCTGGTAGCCTCGCTGAAGTCATAACGACGACAGGCTCAAAGAAATACTCAATCTGCGAAATAATGATCGGATGCGTCCGCTTCGCATCGGTATCGACTTCGGCACAACCAATACCTCCATCGCCCGTGCAGACGGCAGCGAAGTGACGCTCGCGCACTTCGCTGCTCCAGCGGGAGAGACGCCGTCGTATCGGTCATTGCTGTATCTGGAGCAGGTGCGGGAGAAGGGGCGCCCGCTGGTGCACTCCTATACCGGGCCGCGCGGCATTGAGCACTACCTTGCTGCCGACCACGAGTCGTCGGGGACGCAGGGACGCCTGATCCAGTCGCTCAAGTCTTATCTGCCATCGCGGTCGCTGACCGGGACAGAGGTCTTTGGCCGCAGGTACACACTCGAAGATCTGATCGCGCGCATCTTGACCGATGTACGGGTCGCAGCCGAGCGGCAGTTCGGTCATCCCATACGCAGCGTGACGGCCGGCCGGCCCGTACGTTTTGTCGGGTCGGAGTCGGAGGAGGATGATGTCTTCGCCGAATCGCGTTTGCGCCATGCTTTCGAACTCGCCGGATACGAAGAGGTGCACTTTCAACTGGAGCCGATTGGCGCGGCCTATAGCTATGAGTCCTCCCTGGAGCATGACGAACTGATCCTGATCGGCGACTTCGGTGGTGGTACCTCGGACTTCTCGTTGCTTCATGTGGGGCCATCCTTCCGCGCACAGTCTGACCGCGGGAAATCAATGCTTGGGACCTCGGGCCTGGGACTTGCGGGGGATGCCTTCGATGCAAAGATCGTGCGCAAGCTGGTCTCTCCGGCACTGGGGGCAGATACGCTGGCGCGCTCGCTGAAGAAGCTGCTGCCCGCTGTGCCTAACTGGATCTTCGCCAACCTGGAACGCTGGCACTATCTCTCGTTTCTGCGGACACGCAATGTCATGGAGATTCTGTCGAGGGCAGAGCGGTCGGCTCTGGAGCCGGAGAAAATCACGGCCCTCATCACGCTCATCGATCGCGATCTCGGTTACCAGTTGCACCAGGCCGTGCAGCGGACAAAGGTGCAGTTGTCGCTTGAGGAGACCGCCGAGTTCTTCTTCCGGGACGACGATCTTGAACTGCGTGCAATGGTAAAGCGCAGCGAGTTCGAGGGATGGATCGCCGATGAGCTGGAAGCGATCGAGCGAGCGGTTGCGCGTCTGCTTGAGAGCACCGGTGTGCAGCCGCAACAGATCGACCGAGTCTTCCTGACCGGCGGCACCAGCTTTGTCCCCGCGGTGCGGGCGATCTTTCATCGCATGATCGGCGAGGGCAAGCTGCGCACGGGCAACGAGTTCACCTCGGTGGCGCATGGGCTGTCGCTGAGTCGATAACGCTCTGCCCACATCGCAACCAGAGAAATGACTAACAAAAGAGACAGACTCCGTTCATATAATGGCCTGCATGCCGCCGTCGAAGAACAAACCCAAGACCTTCAAAGCCACGCTGGAGCATCTCCAGGGAAATCTGGGATGGGTTGTCGCGTATCTTCCGTTTGACCCGGCGAAGGCCTGGCCGGAGCGGAAGCGGCTGCGGGTGCGAGGCGATGTCAACGGCCACGCCTTTCGCAGCTCGCTCTTTCCCAAAAGCGGCGGAGGTGGCTTCTTTCTCCTGGTGAACAAGACGATGCAGAAGGGAGCGAACGCCGTGCCGGGTTCCGTGGTCACCATCACCATGGAACCCGATCTGGAGGAGCGTGACTTCGGTGTGCCGCCTACCCTTGTGCCCTATCTGAAGAAAGACCGCGCGCTCAAAAAGTTTTATGACGAGTTTTCTGATTCAGCCAAACATGACATTGCGCGTCATATGGCTGAGCCCAAGACGCCGGAGGCGCTGAAAGAGCGCACGGAGCGATTCCTTGAGCGGGTGATGCTCACCATGGAGGGTGAGCAGATTACGCCACCGATCCTGGTCAAGCTTTTCCGTGAGAACCCGCTGGCGGAGAGGGGTTGGAAGCTGATGACGAAGGTGCAGCGGCGCAACAACCTGCTGGCTATCTTCTACTACCGCACCCCCGAGAGCCGCGACAAGCGGGCTCGCAAGGTCGTGGAGGAAGCACTAAAAGTGGCAGAGAAGAAGTTGACATAACATGCGATGCTTAACCACGTGAATGTAGACTTTGCCGCCGAGCAGTTAGCGCAACTTCAGCAACGGATTCAGCCGCTGCACAATGAACTGGCCGCGCATCCTCTCTTCTCTTCCTTCCGCACCATGAACGACCTGCATCGCTTCATGGAGACGCACGTCTACGCGGTGTGGGATTTTATGTCGCTGCTGAAGGCGCTGCAGCGCGGTCTTACATGTGTCGATGTCCCCTGGTTGCCCTCGCCAGACCCCGTCTCCTGCCACCTGGTGAACCAGATCGTTCTGGGTGAGGAGAGCGATGTCTATGCCCATCAGCACATGTCGCACTTCGAGCTGTATCTGCTGGCAATGCGTTCGGCCGGAGCTTCGACCCAGTCCATCGATGCCTTCCTTGCGCTTCTTCGTAGCGGCAACGGCGTGCAGAAAGGGCTGGTAGCGGCTGTTGCTCCCATGGGTGCGGCGGCGTTCGTGCGTCATACCTTTGCGCTAATTGAGACCGGAAAGCTGCATGCCATCGCGTCAGTGTTTACCTTCGGACGTGAAGACCTGATCCCGGACATGTTCCAGGGCTTTCTCAATCGGCTCGCACCGGAGCTGCAGCCGAAGCTCGAGACCTTCCTCTGGTATCTGAACCGCCACATTGAAGTAGATGGCGGCGAGCACGGACCGATGGCTCTGAAGATGGTGTCCAAGCTGTGTGGAGACGATCCGGTACGCTGGCGGGAAGCCGCAGATGCAGCCGAGGCGGCGTTGCAGGCGCGTTTGGCATTGTGGAACTCGCTGGCGTAGACCGTATCGCTGCTAAGCGACATCTAAGGCGCCTCGACAGAGACGATTGATCGGGTGGGAGCAGCGGGCTTCAGCCCGCTGGTAAAGGCGTAAAAGTAGATGGGCTTTAGCCCTGGGCTTTCTCTACCTGTTATGGGAAAAGGCCCAGAGCTGAAGCCCATTTCTGTTTTGAGTCGATAGACCGTGGGCTGGAAGCCCACGGCTCCCACCCGGATCGAGCTTCGCTCGATACTCCCACATAAGCTTTGCGTATGTGGGGCACCCGGTGTATGAGCTACAACTAGCAACCAGGAACCAGCAACTACTTGGTTTCTTCCAGATAAATCTTGGTGTAGTCGAGATAGTTATTGGCATACTGCAGAATCATCTCGCGGTCTTTGTCGTCGAGTTGACGGCGGACCTTGCCCGGCAGACCTGCCACCAGGGAACGCGGCGGAATTACAGTTCCCTCTGGAATCAAGGCTCCCGCGGCGATGATGGAGCCTTCGCCGATGCGCGCGCCATTGAGGATGGTGGCATGTATGCCGACCAGGACGGCGTCCTCCACCGTGCATCCATGGACAACGGCCGAGTGGCCGATGGTGACCAACTCACCAATATGGACCGGGTGGACGTAGCGCATGCCGTGCAGCACGGCGCAGTCCTGGATGTTGGTCTTTGATCCGATGCGGATCGCGTTGACGTCGCCGCGAACGACGGCATTCATCCAGACGGAACTGTGGTCGCCAAAGATGACATCGCCGATTACCTGCGCGGACTGATCGATATAGCAGCCCTGGCCAACAATGGGCGTCTTTCCCTGATAAGAGCGGATCATGCGCTCGATTCTACTCACTCCCGACCACAAGACCCAGGCGCTCCATCTCACGCGCCTGGATCTTGTAGTCGATCCAGAATCCGATGCCAATCGCTGCTGGGATCAAGCCGCCTGCCGCGCCGGCCAGAATCTCCCGAACCTGGAGAATCGCGGTCAGTAGAAGACATGTGGCAATGATGCCGACTCCACAGGCGACCAGGATCAGGGCCGCGCGCCTTGCATTCCTCATGCTGCGCAGGGGATCGCCGCGTTCCTGCTCGGCACGTTCGGCCGCGCCGAAGATCTTTTCTGTCTCTTCCAGCGGGATACCGCGCTGTAGGGCCATCATGCGCTGCTCGACCTTGAGTTTCTTCTCGTGATAGCTGGAGATCATGCCGCTAACGCCGAGGATGGCAATCATGGCGAAGATGGCTACCGGAACGACGAATGGGCTGTTGAATGCGTGCATCTACTGCACCTCCTTGTGTTCTGCGGGCGTAAGACTGTAGCTCGATGAGAAAGTTTCAGGCGATGAGGTGAAACTTTCGGCGACAATCTCAGTCCTACCGCCTTTGCACACCACCGCCCAATTCGACCAGATCGTGCAGGAACACCAGCAGCAGGTCTTCCGTACCCTCGCCCGGCTGGTAAACCGCCGGGAGAATCTGGAGGATCTAGCGCAGGAGGTGTTTTTGCGGCTGTACCGGGCACTGCCTACATTTCGAGGAGAGGCGATGCTGTCGACCTATCTGTATCGCATCACGGTGAACGTAGCGCAAGATGAATGGAAGCGTCGCCGCCGTGT
>JAEKKE010000347.1 GCA_019510535.1 Acidobacteriota bacterium | reverse complement strand
GCCTGGTCGCCGTGATCTCGGTCAAGATTCCGCAGCCGCAGTTCGAAGGCCAGACCAAGGGCAAGCTGAACTCCGATATCTCGGGCCAGGTGCAGAGCTTCGTCAATGAGCGCCTGGGCGCCTTCTTCGAGCAGAACCCACAGGTGGCCAAGCGCATCATCAACAAGGCCATCGAAGCAGCACGCGCCCGTGAGGCAGCCCGTAAGGCTCGCGATCTCACGCGCCGAAAGGGAGCATTGGACGGCGGTGGTCTGCCGGGTAAGCTGGCCGACTGCAGCGAGAAGCAGCCTGACCGTTGCGAGCTCTACCTCGTCGAGGGTGAGAGCGCGGGCGGAACCGCCAAGCAGGGCCGCGATCGTAAGTTCCAGGCCATCCTCCCGCTGAAGGGTAAGATCCTCAACGTCGAGAAGGCCCGCTACGACAAGATGCTGGGCCACGAAGAAATCCGTGCCATGATCACGGCGCTGGGCGCCGGTATCGGTAAGGATGACTTCGATGCCGCCAAGCTGCGCTACGGCAAGATCATCCTGATGACCGATGCCGACGTCGACGGATCGCACATCCGTACGCTGTTGCTGACCTTCTTCTTCCGTCACATGACGGAGCTGATCCAGCGCAGCCACGTCTACATCGCGCAGCCGCCGCTCTACAAGATCAAGAAGGGCAAGTTCGAGCAGTACATCAAAGACGACCGCGAGTTCGTCAAGGTGATGGTCAAGCGCGCCTCTGACGGTATGGTGATTCGCTACGGCGAGAACGCTGCCGCGCTGGAAGGCCGTGCCCTGACTGACTTCATGGGCAAGCTGAACGACTATATCGGCTTCTTCGACAAGGCCAATAAGCGCCTGCGCAACGAAGCGGTGACGGCAGCCTTCGCCAACCTCTTCGCACACGAAGGCAAGGACCCGTCGAAGCGCTCCGACTTCGAGACGCAGGACAAGATCAAGGAGCTGCGTGCGACTCTGATCGAGATCGGTAAGGAAGCCAAGTTCAAGGGCGTCTCCGACCCGATCCTCGACGAGGAGCACCAGACCTGGTCGGTGACCTTTACCGACTCGAATGGCGCTGAGCGCAAGCTCGATTGGACGCTTGCCTCCACGCCTGAGATCCGTCAGCTCTTCGGCAAGCACGCACAGATCAAGGAACAGCTTCAGCCGCCGTTCATGATCGAGTACGTGCAGAAGGGCGCCAAAGCCGATCCGGACGACATCGTTGAAGAGCAACAGACCGAAGGTGTTGCCGAGGCAGCTTCCGCGCCTGGCACCGCCGTGCAGAACAAGGGCGCCAAGCGTGCCTCCAAGCTGCCGCAGGATCCGGTGGAGAAGAAGTCTGCACGCGACCTCTTCGAGTTCGTCATCGAGCAGGGCCGCAAGGAATACGACGTACAGCGTTACAAGGGCCTTGGCGAGATGACCGCCGAACAGCTCTGGGAGACCACCATGGATCCCGATCGCCGTACGCTGCTCGAAGTGAAGCTCGAAGACATCGCCGCCACAGAAGAGATCTTCACCACGCTGATGGGCGAAGACGTCGAAAGCCGCCGCCGGTTCATCGAAGAGAACGCGCTCGATGTAAAGAACCTCGACATCTAAGTCCAGAGTTCAACCAAGACAAAGAGGAGGCTAAGGCCTCCTCTTTGTCTTTCTTCAAGCGCCGCAAAATCTTGTCATCCTGACCGTAGGTGAAGGACCCGCTTTTTTAACAGCTTCGTTCGACAACCTACAATAAAAACAATGGCCACCTATCTCACCACGCACGGCCACTATCTCTGGCTGATCCTTGCATCCTTTATCGCAGGCGTGATGAACGCGCTCGCGGGTGGAGGCTCATTCGTCTCCTTCCCGGCGATGCTGGCGGTGGGTGTGCCTCCTATTCAGGCAAATGCAACCAACACGGTGGCTATCTGGCCGGGGCAGCTTACCTCGCTTGCGGCTTTGCGTGAAGATCTGCGGCGCGATGCGGCCTGGGTCGTGGTTATCGCTTCAGTGATCGGCGGCATCGGCGGAGCAATCATTCTGCTGCACACGCAGCAGCAGACCTTTCTTCACGTGCTGCCGTGGATGCTGTTGGCGGCATCGTTGCTCTTCGGCGTCAGCGGACGCATCTCCCGCTGGCTGCGCAGCCGCAGCGAGCATCACCACCTCGAGCACCGGGTTCCGGCGCTCTACTTGCTAATCTGCCTGCTCCCGGTCACTTTTTACATCGGCTACTTCGGCGCGGGTGCGGGATTTCTCATCATGACGGTGCTGTCGCTCTTCGGTGTGGAAGAGATGAACCAGTTGAACTCGCTCAAGGTGCTCGGCGCCTGCGTCTCGAACTTCTCCGCCGTGGTCACCTTCATCGTGCGGGGAGCGGTGGTGTGGCATTTCTGCCTGGTAGCGATGATCTTTGCAGGATTGGGTGGATGGCTCGGCGCCCGCTATGCCCGCCGCATGAACGGCAACGTGCTGCGAGCCCTGGTGGTTGTCATCGGCTGCGCCGTCGCCGGGTGGTTCTTCTACCGCAATATGGTTTGAAATTGGGAACTAAAATAGAACTGTATGAGTCACGAAGGCATCCGTTTCGTAAGCCGGGAAGAGGCGCTGGCCGACGCCGCGCAGGATACCCGTCTGCCGCGCGAGGCGGTTACTCCGGCCAAGGTTCGCGTGCACCTTACCTCCGGCGAAGGTGTCGAGATCGAGTGGAAGGACGGCCATCACTCGAAGTGGACCTTCCCCTGGCTGCGCGACGCCTGCCCGTGCGCCACCTGTCACGAAGAGCGTCAGCACACCGGCCGCAAACCGGGTGAGCCAAAGCCGAAGGCCAAGGAACTCTTCACCATGTACCAGGCGCCTGCCAAGCCGACCTCGGTGGAGAAGATCGGCAACTACGCGCTGAAGTTCAAGTGGAATGATGGGCACGAAGCCGGCATCTATTCATGGGATCATCTGCGCCGTGTCTGCAACTGTGACGCTTGCCGGAGCACAAAGGCGTGATTGCTGCCACACTCGCCTCGAAGCGTCTGCTCAGTGAAGCCTCGCAGACCTGGGAGCTTTCCTTCACCTGCAGCGAGCCGCTCACCTATCAGCCCGGCCAGTTCTACTCGTTTGTTACAGAGCGTGATGGCAAACAGGAGGTCCGCGCGTATTCGCTGACGCAGGCTCCCGATGGCGATCGTATGGTGCTCTGTCTCAACCGCGCGGGATGGTATTCCAACCTGCTGTGCGATCTGGAGACCGGCGGGGCAGTGCAGGTACAAGGTCCCTATGGTGGATTTGTTCTTCACGAAGGTCCAGGCATCATCCTCGCCGACGGCGTCGGCATTGCGCCTGTAGCAGCGATCGTGGATGCCTTACTGCGGGCACAGCGCAACGCCGGTTCGCTACATCTGCTGCATACGGCATCTTCGGAATCAGAGCTGTTTTATCGCGACCGCTTTGAGCAGGCTGAGCGCGAGATTGCCGGGTTCCGTTATCTGCCGTTGGCGGGCGTTGAGATGGCTCCGCATCTGGAAGAGATTCTGTCTCAGGCTGGAGACGAAAAGCCAACGGCGTACATTGTCGGCCTGAATGCCTTTGCGGCTCCGCTGCGGCAGTGGTTCAAAGACCGCGGATGGGATCGTAAGCAGATCGTCTTCGAGCGTTACGACTAAATGTTAGTTTTGTTTGTCATTTCGTAGCGCAGCGGAGAAATCTGCTGCTTGACTAGGGTCTTTTCGGCTGCAAAGGAAAAGCAGATCCCTGCGGGATGACAAAACAAAAAGCGGCCTCTCTATCCTTACAGATTGAACAACTCTTTCAACCGTTTGGTCTGAGCGCGGCTTACAGGGATCTCGGTCTGCTGGCGGTCGTCCATGCGGAGCTGATAACTCGACTTGAACCACGGCACCACTTCGCGGATGTGGTGGATGTTCACCACGTAGCTGCGATGAGCACGCCAGAAGATCTCCGGATTCAACTGGTCCATCAACTCTTCCAGGGTGCGGCAGTTTGAGGTTCCCTCTACGTTCTGCGTCACGATCGAGATCTGGCCCTCATCGATGGCGGCGAAGCAGAGGTGCTTCTGATCGACCAGAAGCAGCCGGTTCTGTGCCCGCACCACGACTTTGCTGCTGGCGCGTGCCGGATTGGTCGCTTGCTGGGCCTGTTCTTCCAGCAGCTTCATCAGGGCATCGAGCTTGGCGCTGTTCGGATCAGTAGAGGTTTGCGCAGCAGCTGCAGCTTCGGCAGCGACACGGCCGCGCGCCTTCTCCACTGTCTGTTCCACACGTGCGCGGTCAAAGGGCTTCAGCAGGTAGTCAACCGCGTTCACTTCAAAGGCGCGCACGGCGTACTGATCGTATGCGGTTGCGAAGACCACCTGCGGTAGTCGGGCCACCTTGCCGATCAGCTTCTTCAGAACGGCAAACCCATCGAGGCCGGGCATCTGAACGTCGAGAAAAACCACATCCGGCTTGTGTTCACGGATGAGTTCGACGGCTTCAATCCCATTCGATCCCTGGGCAAGCACTTCTACATCGCCGGCTTTTTCCAGCAGGTACTCGAGCTCCTGCCGTGCAAGCGGCTCGTCGTCGATGATAAGAGCGGTCATCGCTATGTCAATGATTCAGTATAGAAGAGTTGAGATAACCGAACCGCGAACAAAATTGCTCTAGCTACTCGTCGTGGTAGGCCCGCAGGCGGCGGGGAGCCCCATCGGTGGCGAGATCATGCCCGCAGTTGGAGCAGTAGATGTCGGTAATCTGTACGCTGCGATAGCACTGTCCGCAAACAGGCGCTGTCTGGAAGCGGCACTGCGGGCAGAAGTTGAAGCCGGCCTGCAGCTCTGTGCTGCAATGCGGACACCGGGAGACCACAGGCTGGCGCACCAGGAAGTAGACAATGGCTCCAATGCCGGCAGGCATCAGGATAACCATCAGCATCCACAGCGGCGCCGACATATTGCGGCGCTTGACGTCACGGCTGACGTAACCAGCCAGCAGGGCGTAGCTGGCAAGCGCGGATCCCCAGAAGAAGCCCATCGCAATGCGCATCGCCAACAGCTCGCCGTGGCGATGGGGCATCTTGAAATGGAAGAGATACTGCAGACCGACAAAGAAGATCGCAGCCAGCAGGATCGACCAGGTGGGAATCAGGCTCAGATCGTATTCGGCGTTACCTGTATCTCTATCTCGATCTCGGCGCTCGTGAACTTCCGCCATTAGTTACGACCTCCGCGGCCAGCATTCACACGCTTGTACCAAACCACGCCGATCGCTGCTGCGGAGACAGGGATGAGCCACATGAGCAGCACGAAGATCTGCTCACTGGCATAGGGCAACGTGTCTTCCACGTCGGAGTCCGAGGCAAGGATCACCGCCGTAGTGACCATGGCAGCAATCAGCAGAACACCTCCGAAGATCAGCGGGAGGTAAAGGCTCCGCACTTTCCTCTTCTGTGCCTGTTGTTTCAGAGCTTGTGCGCGAATCGCCCGGTGCGTGCGATTGACGACGCGCGATGGAGCGGGGGGAGTCATTGTAGCCATCACCGTGTTCCTTCCGCTGGTACTCTGCGAAGGGCTTCAACCTGCGGTCGCAAGGCGGCGAGGCCGCGGTAGAGCCGGGATTTCACGGTCGAGAGAGGAGCTCGCGTTACCGTCGCGATCTCCTCCAGCGACATATCTTCATGGAAGCGCAGCGTCAGTACCTCGCGGTAGCTCGGTTCCAGCGTCAGCAGCACCGTGGCAACCTCTGCGGCATGCTCGCGCTCCTGAAACTGTTCAAAGGGAGACGGTGCATCCAGGGCGATCTCGAAGGGGCGCTCGTCCTCTCCGCCTTCGCTCATCTCATCCAGGCTGGCCATGGTCTTCCGGCGGGCGTTGTCGATGACCAGGTTGCGGGCGATCGTAAACAGCCAGGTCTCAAAACGCGCTTTGCCGTTGTACTGCGAGCCACGCACCAGAACCCGCATCCAGGTCTCCTGGAAGAGGTCTTCGGCCATCTCCCGGCGTCCGGTCAGGAAGGTCAGGTACCGCATCAGGCGGTGCTGATACTGCTCGATCAGTGTGTCCAGAAGGTCCGGGTCTTGCCGCTTCAGGCCGCGCGCGATGGCGGCGTTTTCCTGCGCCTGCTCCGCGATGGCGGCTTCTGTACGGACTAAAGAGAAGGACGGCACATTTCCTCTGACGGGCACCCCGCGCCAAAAGACTCGGTGGCGGCGATTTTTTCGTAAAAACCGGGTGAGGATCAGTATAGGGTGCCTGACCACAGCCGTGGAACAGAATTTCCCCGTGTTTTCGCCAATTTTCCCGCAATTGGTAACGACCAATTCAGGCGCGAGGCAGGGCGATAAACTGCTTGGATGGAAGTTTTGTATGGCATTCATCCGGTGGAGGAGGCAGTGCGTTCCGGCGGGCGACCGCTGGATCACGTTCGTTTCGCCCGAGACCGCCGCGATGCCCGGCTGGAAGCGGTGCTCGATCTCTGCCGCAAAGCAGGGGTTAAGTGCTCGCCGGCCTCCAAAGACGAGCTCACCCGGCTGGCCAAGACCGAAATGCACCAGGGCATCGTCGCCCAGGTACGCGAACGTAAGTTCCTGGCTATTGAAGACTTACTGGCCACCCCGCCACGGAACGGGGAGCATTACTTCTTTCTCGCCCTCGACGGCGTCGAAGACCCCCACAACCTCGGCGCGCTGCTGCGTACTGCCGATGGAGCGGGTGTCGATGGCATCCTTCTGCCCGAGCGGCGCTCGGCGCCTCTAACGGCGGTGGTCGCCAAGTCTTCGGCCGGAGCCAGCGAATACGTCCGTATCGCCCGCGTCACCAACCTGGTGCGCGCCCTTGAGCGCCTGAAAGAGGAGAATGTCTGGGTGGTCGGTCTGGATGAGCGTGGCACGCCCGACTACAGCGATTACGACTTCAAGACGCACACAGCGCTGGTTCTTGGGCGAGAAGGCGCCGGGCTGCATGATCTGGTCAAGCGCACCTGCGATCACCTTCTACGTATCCCGATGGCAGGCTCTGTCAGCTCGCTGAACGTCTCGGTCGCGGGTGCAGTAGTGATGTATGAGGCCGTTCGGCAACGTGCCGGCGCTCCCGCACCGGCGGCAAAGCCGTCCAAACCGCGTAAGGGTTTAGGTTCCTAGATGTTTTTTGTAAGCCGATTGGGATGTGCGGCCGTGCTGCTAGCCGCCGGTGTGGCGTGGGCGCAGCAACCGCCCCAGGTCATCTTTCAGTCTCCTCCAGAGACACTCCAGAAGAAGCCGGCGGTGCTGATTCAGGTCTCGGACGAGGTTCGCTCATCGCTGATCTTTACCGCCTACGACATGGACCTGCACCTGAATACAACGGAGAGCACGCTCTCCGCCCGGGTGCGCCTGACGGTGCGCAACGGTGGAACGAAGCCGATCGAGGATCTTCCGCTCCAGATCTCATCGTCCATGATGTGGGACCTCGCCCGGCTGGTCGGAGACGGCCGCACCGTCACCCTGCCGGTGGCTCAACACCAGGTAAAGACTGATCTCGACCATACCGCTGCGGTGACCGAGGCGGTGCTGCATTTGCCCAAGCCTCTCTCTGTCGACGAATCTGCCACCCTCGACGTGCTGTACTCCGGCAAGGTGGAACAGACTACGGGGGCCGAAAGCTCCTCCTCTGCGTCGTCCCTGGAGTGGGATCGCATCACGGACGACTTCACCGGCGTGCGCGGCTTCGGCAATGTGCTCTGGTATCCCGTCAGCGCGCCGCCTGCGTTCATGGGTGATGGAAACCGCGTCTATGACCTCATCGGCCGCAATCGTCTGGCGACGCAAACGGCACGCGTGACTGGACGTCTCACGGTCGAGTACGCCGGGGATCCGCCGCGGTTGGCGTTCTTGTGCGGCCATCAGGCGATATTGGAGACGCATCAGGACAATCCGAACCAACCCTCCGCCGCTGCCACCGGTGTTGCCACCGCGAGCTTCGCTGCATTCCCTCTGGGCTTCCATCCGCTCAGCCTGTTTCTCAGCAAAGACCAGCCGGAGATGCTGGGCGGTGGCTACCTGGCGGTGATCTCTGAAGATGCCGAGCGGGCGAGCAACCTGAACAAGACGGCATTGAACGTCTTTCCCTTACTCACCACCTGGCTGGGAGCGCGACCCAATGGCCCGCTGACACTGCTGGAAGCAGACATCCTGCAGCCTTTTGAATCAGGCCCGTTTCTCGCGGGGCATCTTCCCGGCCACCCCAGCGAAGATGCAGAGGTGCTGGTGCATGCCTTTACGCACGCCTACACCGGCACCCAGCCCGGCTGGCTGGATGAAGGCCTGGCGCGCTTTATGGAGCTGCTCTGGATCGAACGCTCCGAAGGACGCGAAGCCGCCATTGCTGCGTTGGAAGACGGCCGCAACGCGCTGACGCTGCTCGAGCCTGACCTCTCGCAGGCGGATGCCGGTGAAGGTCAGCCCCTGGAGAAGGCGCACAGCGATCTGATCTACCGCACTAAGGCGGCCTATGTGCTCTGGATGCTGCGGTCAATCGCCGGAGATTCCGCGCTGCAGCAGGCACTGGCGGCACTGCGCACCCAACCCTCGCCGAATGCAGCAATCTTCCGTCGCCTGCTCGAAGAGACATCGCAGAAAGATCTCGGCTGGTTCTTCGACGACTGGGTCGATCACGACCGTGGCTTGCCCGACCTCGCCATCGTCTCGGTAACACCGCGCGCCATCGAGCGCACCAGCGGCTACCTGATCTCCGTCGAAGTTTCGAACGCCGGCTATGCTGCGGTCGATGTGCCGGTGACCATCCGCTCCGGTAACCTGACCACCACGGAGCGGCTGCGCATCCCGGCACGCTCCCGTTCCACCACCCGCATCGTCTTCAACGACTCACCCCAACAGGTCCAGGTCAATGACGGCACAACACCAGAGCTACGCTCGACGGTGCATGTGCTGGATGTGAAAGCAGCCCAGTAAGGGCTGCGGATTGAATCATTGAATAACGAAATAATTGAATAAGGGTTTGGGTGAAATGAAGTGCCCAGCCCCTTTATTCAATCCTTCAATTATTTCGTTATTCCATTACCTCCTGCGCGCTACGCGCGCAGGAGGCGCCACAGCGCTGGCGCAAGTAAACGGCGGAGCCGTGTTGCTGTGCTGGCAGCTCAGGTTCAACTGGGTTGAGCCGTCGAGAATCGAATCGGCCGCTGACCTGGGCAGGAGTTTCTCCTCCAAGCTCGACCGGCAGCCGGTCGAAGGTGAAGGCGTAGCGCCGCAGATCACCCTGCAGATTGCCATTTTCTGGCTTCAGGCCGGGGCGTCCTTTGAAGACCACCGGGGTCACGGCAGCGTCCGTCAGCTCGATCGTCTGATCTTTGATGACCTCATGGTTTTTGGCGGTGAGTCCCAGCTTGTTGGCGGTGACGTGGCCCTTCCAGCCGCTAACGTCCCCGTAGGTCAGGTCCGCATCGACGGTTCCGGAGGCGGCCCATTGCGGCGATACGCGTGAGCTCGCAACTTTGCCCCAGTTCAGCAGCGTATCCGCAGCAACCTTGCGAAGTCCCAGCTGGATCTCCGCCTTCTCGGGCTCACGGACATCGTCGATCCGCCCGGCCAGGGCAACGGCGCCGGTATCGACGGGCGCCTCGCACTTCACATCTTCCAGGGTCAGGAAACGGTTGGTGGCGCGCAGGCCACAGCGTATCTCCGCCGAGATCGGCTGTGCCGGGAAGAACTCCGATCGGCGAAGGCCTTCCAGCTTGATCCAGGTCTGCACGTTGGACTCGGCGAAGGTGCCCTTGACGTTAGCTCCCCATTCGAGGGTTCCGCGCAGGCCGGCATCGGCTCCGGTCAGTACCTTACTGGTCTCGCCGAGCTGGG
>JAEKKE010000346.1 GCA_019510535.1 Acidobacteriota bacterium | reverse complement strand
GGCAAGCTGTTCGCATGCCCATCGGCCTGCCTGCACCTGCTTTTGGAATTCAGCTCAGTTCCGTTCTATTACGGACGGAACCGGTGCTGGTTCTGAAGTCGCGATGCAGCGTGCCGGCGGTGTTGCAGCAACACGGGTTCACATGGAGCTTTCCAGACTGGCCAGGAGCTGTGCAGGATCTGGTCAAGGGTCATTGAATGATTGAAGAAGTGAAGGATTGAATAACGTTTGAGCTCCGTGGGCAGCTCTAAAAGGCGGTTCAAGCTGCGCTTGAACCGCCTCATGGTCCGAATCGTATCGGTTCCCTAACCGCCGACTGCCACACGGCGATGGAAGAGCTCGAGCGCCGTCCCGTAACCCCAGCGTGCCAGAGCGGGATCATAGCGAGGTCCTTCGTCCCGAAGGAAGGCATGCGCCCCATTCACTTCGTGCCAGGTAAAGTTCAGGTTCAGCTCATCCAGGCGCGCAAGAATCTTTCTCCGGCCTTCGAGTGGAACGTGCGGATCCTGCCGTCCCCAGATCATCAAGAGCTCGCCTTTGATCTCGGCCGCACGCGCCAGAGAATCATCTCCGCTTACGCTCAGCGATCCCTTATGAATATCTGTTCCGTAGAAACAGACTGTCGCCAGTACATCCGGATTCATGGCCGCACGAAACGCAAGGTGACCGCCAATGCAGATGCCCATGACGCCCAGCCGACCGGTGCAGTCCGGACGCTGCTTCAGATGGTCGAGCACCGCACGCGCATCGCCGTCATAGCCCGCCAGCGTCTTTGTCGTCTTCAGTGCATTGCCTCGATCGCTTCCGGCCTGGTCATAACCCAGCACCGTTCCCGCGGTCTCAAATTCGTGATAGATCTCCGGAATGGCGACGATATATCCATGCCCGGCAATCATGGCTGCGGTACGGCGGATGGGACCTGTTACCTGGAAGATCTCCGTATAGAAGAGAACGCCAGGATACTTGCCCTCGCCGGCCGGACGAAAGATGTGTACCCGCATCGGACCACTAGGCGTGGAGAGCTCTACGTGCTCGTTTTCCAGAATCGTCATGCACTCCACTATAGAAGAGAAAAGTTCAACTCGATCCGACGGTGTGTCTCCGCTACACTGATGGTGCAATGGCTGCGAGCATGTATATCGTCGTGGAAGGAGAGGACCCCGGCTACGACATCTTTGTGAATGGACGGGCTCTGGCCCGTCACGAGGATGCCATAGAGAAGCTGGCGCTCCGTCTGAATGTAAAGCCCCTGATCGAGTTCTTCTCCGCCGATGAGAACTCCATGGCGCTGCTGATTGAAGAGGGCGCCGGCAATCCTGAGCTTCTGAGGCGCATGCCTCCAACCCAATGGTATGCGCCGGCGGATGGCCTGCTGACCGTGCAGACGCTGCTTGATGACCTGCGTAAGGAACCGCAGCTTCTTGGCTCTGAGACGTCGATCGTGATCGCTGAACTGGAAGAGTACGAGACTGTGCTGCTTAAAGCAGCCGTACGCGGTCACCGCTGGCATCTTGCTGTCAGTTGGCGCTGATGCGGCAGATCGCAGCGTTGCTGCTGCTCTGCTTCCTCTGGGGCATGGAGTGGCTGCGTGAGCTTCTGGTACTACCCGCTACGCCATCTACATTACGCGCAGCAATCACCTGCACTCTCGCCGCACTCCTGTACTCCTTTTCCCCATTGGAACGCAGCAGCAGCCGTCGTGGCATCGTCTCCGCGTTGGGGCTTTTTGCGCTTCCCTTACTGGTGCAGCAGGCAGCCCATCTCTCCGGCTACACCAGTGCCGCACTCTGGACTCTCACGCCAGCCCTGATCGTAGTCGTATGCGGGGCGCGATCTACCGGTCTGCGGCAGGAGATGTTAATCGCCGCTCTGGCCGGGGTCGCCGGGACATTCCTCATCCTTCCATTCCAATTCCCTGCCTCGCCATCCGATGGACTTCACTGGCTGATCTTTCTTACCGGCATTGCCAGCGCAGCCGTCGCTTCAGTCATGGCGCAGGCAGCAGCGGGATTCAGAACTACCGGCCTGTTGAGCGCTGCAGTGGTTCTTTGGATCGCAACCATCGCACGCGGACCAATCTCCCTTTCGCTTCCTGAGCTGCTTTGGATCCTCTGCATCGATCTGCCGGCGATGTTCCTGCTTCTCTGGCTATTGCCGCAGATGCGTCCGGAGGCGTTGAGCATACGCTATCTTCTGCCCATAGCCATCACCATCCTGACCAGTTGGATCGCTCTTCATCAACAGATGACGATCCGCTTCGCCTCCGGAGTCGTCCTGCTGCTGGCGTCTTCTGCAGGCCTCATATTGCTCTCACGACGCATGGCTTAAAACAGAACCGGACTGCCGTAGCAGTCCGGTTCTGTTTTGTTATGCCTTAGGCAGGGCGATTGCCGCCACCCTGCTGTCCGCCACCCTGTCCACCGGGACGGCGTCCACCGCGGCGACGACGACGGCCACGGCCACCATCGCGCTTCTGCTGTCCTTGTTCTGCACCCTGGACGAAACCTCCGGGAACATCAGAGCGGTTGAAGTTCTCATCACCGGCTTCAACGGCTTCACCGCCTTCGCCGCCTTCACCGTCGAAGTCGTCATCGCCTTCCTCGTCGTCCTCGTCGAATTCGTCGCCACCCTCAATGGTGATGGTGGGCTCATTCGACGGCTGACGCTCAGGGCGAGGAGCACGCGGGCCACGGTCGCCACGGTCGCTCCTACCACCTTCCTGCGCGCTCTTGCCACCCTCTTGCGGAGCGACAGGAGGCAGACCGAGCTTCTCACGCTGTTCACGAAGAACAGCCTTGCGGGAGAGCTTGATGCGGTTGCCTTCGATGCCCAGAACCTTCACCAGGACCTGATCGCCTTCACGCAGCTCGTCCTTCACGTCCTTGACGCGATGCTCTGCGATCTCGGAGACGTGCAGCAGGCCGTCGGTTCCGGGGAAGATCTCGACAAAGGCGCCGAACTCCGCCAGACGAACAACCTTGCCCAGGTAGGTCTTGCCAACTTCGGGCACAGCCGTCAGATCGCTGATCATCTGGATGGCGCGATCCAACCCGTCGCGGTCCGAGGAAGCTACATTGACGCGGCCCGAATCGTCGACGTCAATCTTCACACCCGTGGCCTCGATGATGCCGCGGATGACCTTGCCGCCCGGTCCGATCAGATCGCGGATCTTGTCGGTCGGAATCTGCATGGTGTGGATGCGCGGAGCGTAAGCCGAAGGCTTCTCGCTCGGAGCAGCAATGACCGCGTCCATCTTATCCAGAAGGAAGAGACGGGCGACGCGCGCCTGCTCCAGGGCTTCACGCATGATCTGCGCGGTAATACCCATGATCTTGATGTCCATCTGGAGAGCGGTGATACCGTTGCGGGTACCAGCCACCTTGAAGTCCATGTCGCCGTAGTGGTCTTCCGCACCGGCGATATCGGTCAGAACAGCGTACTTATCGCCTTCCTTCACCAGGCCCATCGCGATACCCGCGACGGCGGCCTTCAGCTTGATGCCGGCATGCATCAAAGCGAGCGACGCACCGCAGACAGTTGCCATGGAAGACGAACCATTCGACTCCAGGATGTCCGAAACGACACGCAGCACATAGGGCGACTCCGCCTCAGAGGGCAGAACCGCCTCGATGGCACGCGACGCCAGGGCGCCATGGCCGATCTCGCGGCGGCCAACGCCGGTCATACGGCCAACTTCACCGACCGAGAACGGCGGGAAGTTGTAGTGCAGCATGAAGGTCTTCTTCTGCTCGCCGATGTAGGTCTCGAGGCGCTGCGCATCATCACCGGTTCCGAGTGTGGCGGTCACAAGGGCCTGCGTCTCACCACGGGTAAACAGAGCCGAACCGTGGGTACGGGGAAGAACGCCAACCTCGATGTCGATCTGGCGGATCTGATCGAAGGCGCGGCGATCCGGACGGATACGCTCATCGAGCACCTGCTCGCGGAAGGTGTTCTCGCGCAGCAGCTCGTAGTACTTCGAAAGCTTCTTCGGAGCATCGGGCTCATCGGCTGGAAGAGCGGCCTTCAGCTCGTCCTTGATCTCCTTGACCTTGGCATAGCTGTCGATCTTCGCGTACTTCTGCGTGTCGAGTGCATCCTTCAGGCGGTCACCCACCCTGGACTTCAACTCGTTGTAATAGGCCTCGTCCTTCTCGACGGCGGCAACAGCGCGCTTGGTCTTGCCGGCCTTCTCCACCAGTTCGTTGATCGCAGCAACGATCTTCTTGACCTCACTGTGACCGAACTCAATCGCGTCGACAACCTTATCCTCGGCAACTTCCTTGGCTCCGGACTCGACCATCACGATGCCGTCGTTGGTGCCGACGACCATGATGTTGAGGAGGCTCTTCTCCTTCTCCGCATAGGTCGGGTTGACGACAAACTGGTCGTCGATCAGACCGACACGAACTGCGCCGACCGGACCGGAAAACGGGATGTCCGACAGCGCCAGGGCACAGGATGCCGCATTGATGGCGACGACGTCAGGATCGTTTTCCTTGTCTGCGGAGTAAACGAAGCCAACCACCTGCGTTTCGTTGCGGAAGCCTTCCGGGAACAGCGGACGGATAGGACGATCGATCTGGCGTGCGGTGAGGATTTCCTTCTCCGAAGGACGGCCCTCACGCTTGATAAAGCCGCCGGGGATGCGTCCACCGGCATAGGTAAACTCGCGATACTCAACGGTGAGCGGGAAGAAATCAATACCTTCCTTTGGCTCCGGGCTGGCAACAGCCGTGCCGAGGACTACGGTATCGCCGCTGGTCGTCAGCGCAGCGCCTGAGGCCTGCTTCGCAATCCGTCCCGTCTCAAATGTAATTCGCTTGCCGCCGGCAAGCTCAACAGTCACTTCCTGTTTCATCTAGTGTTCTCTCTTTCTTTCTCTTCTGTCTTCGTCTCGAAACCTGGTGTTGTGCGTCTGTCAGACACACGACTGCAAAGACATGGCGGGCCATTGGCGGCGGCCATGCAATACAGCAAATTTGGGTTGGGGATGCCCTGACAGAGGCGCGCCTGGCTGTTCAGCTACCATCGCGCCTGTCATTACCGCGCGCTCCAGAGGGGCGGAAAAGCATAAACGGCTGCTGAAGTCCGCATAGCGGACCCCGCAGCCGTATATGGAAACTTCGTGCGCGTGGGCATAGTTACTCGTGCCGCGTAAAGCTCAACCGGAAGCAGATGATGAATCCGCTTACTTACGGATGCCCAGCTTGCCGATCACTTCGCGGTAGCGGTCAGAGTCGTTCTTCTTGAGGTAGTCCAGCAGGCGACGGCGCTTGCTGACAAGCATCAGCAGGCCGCGACGGGAGCCATGGTCCTTCTTATGGGTCTTGAAGTGCTCCGTCAGCTCGCCGATCCGCTCGCTCAGAATCGCAATCTGGACCTCAGGGCTACCAGTATCCGAATCATGCGTGCGGAATTTGGTGATAATTTCTGTCTTCTTGGCAGGTGCTAACACGGGATTACGTTGCTCCTCTACTTCTCTTCTCTTAAATTCACTCGTCTAGTGTCTTCTGTAGGATACCATTCTTGCCTTTGCCGGGCAATTTACCGGGCAGTCCTATAGACCAGGCTTTGACGGCGTCGAACGCGCTTCCATCGCCGCCCTCGCCGCATAAAATGCCTCCTTCGGGCGAAGATTCCGATCGAAAAGCAGCGGACGCGTCTGATCGTCACGTCCATTTTCATACCGCAACCAGCTCTGGCCGTCATCGACCCCCCAGAACAGGACCGCCGTGACAGCCCTCTCTTCCAGCGCCATCGCCAGAAAACGGCTGTAGGTCTGGGCGACCTCCACATCCTGCCTTCCAGGAGTCCGGTCCGCCTCCCGGTCGTTGACGTCCATCTCACTCAGGAAGATCTGGAGTCCCATCTCACGCACCCGCTCCATAAACCGCTGCAACCCAGGACCATAGCTGTACATTGGCCGGGCTGAAATATGGCACTGAATCCCGACCGCATCGAGAGGCACGCGCCTCGCCTTCAGCCGCCGCAACAGGAGCAGGACGGCACTACGTTTTTGTTCCGCGTCGTAGGTCTCGCTCTCCAGACCATAGTCGTTGTAACTCAGAAGAGCCGCTGGGTCCGCCGCACGCGCTGCCTGAAAGGCCACTTCGAGATAGTCCGGCCCCACCATTCGAAGCCAGAACGAGTTCCGCAGGCCGTCGGGGCGATTGTCCTTTACTTCGATGGCCTCATTCACCACGTCCCAGGAGTGCATTCTCCCCGTATATCTGCCCGCAACTGCCTGAATATGTTCGGTCAATTGCCGGCGAGCCTCCTGAGCGGAATCGACCGCCTCCACCCACGACGGCAGCGAACGATGCCAGCACAGCGTGTGTCCGCGTAGACGAATCCGGTTCTGCTCCGCAAAGGTAAGCAATGCATCCGCCTGCTCGAACGAATACTGCCCGCGTGCGGGCCGCAGTGCATCCCACTTCATCGCATTTTCGGGAACAATCAGGCTGGCCTGCTCACGCACGACGGCTGCATAGTGCGAATCCTGTAGCAGTTTGGGATCCACAGCAAAGCCTGTCAAAAGGCGATGTTCCGCGGCCACGGAACGCAGGGACCACTGCCCGGTAATTTCGCGGGTAGGAGCTTGTTTCGGAGCGGGAGCGGACGTCTTCTTCCCGCAACCGATCAATGGAGCAAGACCTGCACCCGCGGCGGAGAGAAGACCATACCTCAACAGGTCGCGGCGAGGCAGATTCATTCGCCGCCCCGCTTCCCTGCCAGATCGCGAATTTCGCCGGTCCAGCGCAGAAAGCGCATCAATTGACCACGTTCCCGCCAGGCAAACCGGAAGAAATCCGATGCCGTAATCTGCTCTGCCTTCAACCCGGAATAGGTTTCAAGACGCCAGCGCAGGTAAGGAGAGTTCCACGGCCGCAGCCTGTGGCCCTTCGTCGCATTCCAAAGAAACAGCAGCCCACCAAACATTCCGCTGTCAGTATAGGGCGAGGGCGTGCTCTATGTGCCCTTAGGGTGTGTCATCAAATTCCTGTCAGTCAGCGCCGGGAGCAGATTTTTTCGAGATCGAGGAGTGAGGAGAGAACTGTAGCTGTCTACTGGAACGACGAGTGACGAAGAGATCGGGGAATCGGGGTCCCCAGTCAGCTTTGCTGGCTGGGGTGAAGAAAATCTGCCCCGGCCCTTCGGGTTGCGGCGCAAATTCGCCCATCCTTCGTTGTCGGCCTCGACTGTGGACCCGCCACAGCCTTCGGCCTCCGCCTCGTATGGACCAATTTGTGCTCGCAACGCTGACGACTGGAATTGGATGACACACCCTAGGAAAGAAAGTCGAAGAGATTCGACTTACCCAGAGAGGCAATCACACTCAGCAATGCCTTCTGCTGGGTCTGTGTGTTGCTCAGATCGGTGGCAATCTGGGCCGGATCTGCGCTCAACAACTCCGTCTGCGAAATCGTAATCTCGGACTTACGCTGGCTGGCTGTATCGCTGGCGCTCTGTACGGCAGAGAGCGAGTTTTCAAAGGCCGCGCGCTGCGCCGTGACCGTATTCAATGCAGCCCCCAGCTTGCCTGTCGCGGTCGTATCCCCGGAGGTCGCACCGGCAATGGCATCGTCCAAAGCGCTGAGAGCCTGAGAGAAAATATTCGATCCCGGCACATTCGTGGCGACCTTCTGCCCTGTCGGAGTAGTGACGTACTGGATCGAGCTGTCTCCGGAATAGCTTCCATTCGAAGCAAATGCGGGAGCGTCGGTAGCGCTGCCCGCAAAGAGATATTGCCCCTGGAAAGAGCTGTTCGCCATGGAAAGGACCGTGGACTTGATGTTCTGCAACTGCTGGGCCACGGTGGCCTTCGCGTCGGCATTCAACGTTCCATTGTTTGCCTGCGTCGACAAGGAAATCGCCTGGGTCAACTGCTGCACCACCGTGCTCAGGGCGCTGTCAGCCGTCTGCATGCGGCCGGTGAGACCGGTCGCGGTCTTGATAAACGTGTCGTTGAGGGAAAGCTCTGACTGCATGCGGGCCGCACTACTGACTGCGACAGAGTCGTCTGACAACTGATTCACGCGCGATCCGCTCGAAAGCTGCTGCGTCAAACGTTGTTCTGTTGCTGAAATCGCGTTCAGCGAGCCGGTAAGACCAGTGATGAAATTGGGATCGATACGCATATCATGCCGTCCTTAGGAGACCGTCGTGTCCTGTCCGAGGTTGATCGCTTCCGCCATCAGTTTGTCCGCAACCGCGAAGATCCGCGCATTGGCTTGATAGGCCCTCTGATACATCGTCAGGTTGGCTGCCTCTTCATCCAGTGACACACCGGAGACAGCATCGCGCTGTGACTGAATCTGCGTCAGCGTCGCATTCTGAGCCGTATTGTCCGAAGAGGCCGCGCTTGCCTGCGCACCGATCTCGGACAACATTGCCGCGAGAAAGTCTCCGCCGGTCTCTCCATTGGTGTTCGTTGCGCCCTTCAGCGCAGCTAGGGCGGAGGCGTTTCCATTGCCTCCCGAACCTTCTCCAGAAGCCGCCGCGGCTATCCCCGAAGGGCTGGTCATTACGACCTTGATATTTGCCGCAAATCCTGTCGCGCTCGACGGCGACGAAAAGATTGCTCCACCGCTGCTGCCGTTTGCATCCACACCTGCGGCATTCTGAGTATTGACGGCATTCGCTACGCTCGTAGCGAGCTGGTCCAGGGCGGTGCGGGCGGTGGCCAGGGCTCCGTCGCGTACGGCGACCATACCGCCAATCTGTCCACCGGTAAGACCAGAGGTCGAGGAAGTATCCAATGCATACGAAGACGGGCCGCTGACCAGGACTGCACCGTTACTCGCGGTTACGGTTACAGCAGCGTTGTCCGTATTGGGGGTGACGGTAACACCCAGATAATTAGAAAGTTGGGTGATCGCCTGCTGCCGTTGCTCACTGATAGAGCCGTCAGTATCTCTGCCTTCAAGGATCTGCTGGTTGAGGCCGGCGATCGTCTTGCTCAGGCTGTTAATGTTTGTAGCAATGCCGCCGATCTGTGTATTGATCCCGGAGATCTGCTGATCCAGTTGACTCGCTGCCGAATTCATCGCCGAAGCGAACGATCCGGCCGCCGACAACACTGCCTGGCGTGTCGCAGTATCCGAGGGATTGGCCTCAAGACTGGCAAACGAGGTCCATAAGCCATCCAGGGCGCGTCCAAGAGCCGTGCTTCCGCTGCTGTTGACCGGAAAGACGTTCTGGAGATCGTTCAGTGCCGACAGCTTCGAATTGGCCGCCTGTGCCACCTGCGTCTGGTAGTGTTCTGGTTAGCCACATTCTGCGCGGTTACATTGAGCGCCTTCTGCGTCGAATCCAACGCCGAGCCGGCTAGCGACATCAATGAAGCCAGGCTTCCGATAGACATGAGTCTCCTATTTGAGCATCGACGAGATCAGCTTGTCAGCTACCGCGGTCGATGGCACGTTATAGCTGCCGTCGGCAATCGCCTTCTGCAGCGCGGCGACTTTCTCCATGCGCGTATCGTCGCCATTGACAGCCTGGGCGAGAGCTCCCGCCGCGGGGCTAAGGGTTGTCTGATCCTGCTGAATGCTCTTGGCTTCTGTTGCAGACGCGGTCTTGGCGGTACGTGCCGCTCCACTCGTCTTCTCAATACCGAGGCCATTTACCAGGCTGCCGAGATTTCCAATTCCACTCGTTTCGTTTGCCATACAACACTCCTTGACGGGCTTATCGGCCTGTTGGGGCCAGACTTGAGCTCGTAACAGAATCTTTTTCGCGT
>JAEKKE010000453.1 GCA_019510535.1 Acidobacteriota bacterium | reverse complement strand
CGAGATCTCTGACACCATCAATGTTTTCGAGGCAGGCCTGGGCCGCTACTGCAAGCTTGAAAAGGAAGCTGACTTCGTCGGCAAGCCTGCGCTGCTCGCCGTGCAGGCGGCAGGCGGACCGAAGCGTAAGCTGGTGGGTCTTGAAACCATTGACCGCGGCATCGCCCGTGATGGATATCCGGTCTTCACGCTCGACGGCAAAGAGATCGGCGTCGTCACCTCCGGTTCACCCTCGCCCTTCCTGAAGAAGAATATTGCCATGGCCTACGTTCCTGTTGAGTTGAGCGCCGTGGATACGGAGCTGGCCGTCCAGGTCCGCTCCACCATGGTGAAATCGAAGGTAGTTCCGTTGCCCTTCTACAAAAAGCCTAAGAAGACCACATAGTTTTGCAGTTCCGTTGCATCCGATTTTTCTAACGACTGGAGAGCGCACCCGCAATGGCTTACCCGACCGAGTACCGCTACACGAAAGAACATGAGTGGATCGCCGCCGATGGCAGAATCGGCATTACCGACTACGCGCAGTCGACGCTGGGCGATATCGTCTTTGTCGAGCTGCCTGCGGTGGGCGCTGAGCTGAAGGCCGGTGAGAGCTTTGGCACCGTCGAGTCCGTAAAGGCTGTCAGCGATCTGTACTCGCCGGTGAACGGAAAGGTCCTCGAAGTAAATGAAGCCCTGAACTCCGCTCCGGAGTCGGTGAATGCCGATGCCAATGCGACCTGGATGATCAAGGCCGAGTTCGATGCCTCGCAGCTTGAGAGCCTGCTGACCGCCGAGGCCTACGAGAAGTTCATCAGCGAAGAGACGGGTCACTGATGCGTTATCTACCAAAGAGTCCCAGCGACCGTGAGGCGATGCTCGCCGATATCGGCGCGAAGTCCATTGACGATCTGTTCTCGACGGTTCCGGCGGAGTATCGCCTGTCCCGCGACTTGAATGTCCCGCGGCAGCACGGCGAGCAGGAAGTCATCGAGCACTTCAAGGCATTTGCCGAGAAGAATGCTCTTGGCTATGCCAGCTTCCTGGGCGCGGGCGCCTATCGTCACTATCGCCCGGTACTGATCGATACAGTCGTCTCGCGCGGTGAGTTTCTTACCAGCTACACGCCATACCAGCCGGAGATCGCGCAGGGAACCCTGCAGGCGCTCTTCGAGTTCCAGACGATGATCTGCGAGCTCACCGGCATGGAGATCTCGAATGCCTCCATGTACGACGGTTCGACCGGTGCCGCTGAGGCGGTGATGATGGCGGTCCGCGTTACCGGACGCAATGGAGCTGTCGTCGCACGCACCGTGCATCCGGAGTATCGCGAGGTGCTGACCACCTACGCGCAGCACCAGTCCATCCCGAAGACCGAGGTCGACTACGACCCCGCAACCGGACGCGTGGACCTGGCCAAGCTCGATGCCGCGATTACCGATGACACCGCCTGCGTGCTGATCCAGTCGCCGAACTTCTTCGGAACGATTGAAGACGTAGCGGCCATCGCAGACATCGCGCATAAGAAGGGCGCTCTGCTGATTGTCTCCATCGCCGAGGCGGTTTCGCTGGGCATTGTTAGGCCTCCGGTGGAGGCCGACATCGTTGCCATGGAAGCTCAGTCCTTCGGCGTTCCCGTGGGCTACGGCGGACCGTACTGTGGCGTCATTGCCTGCAAGGAGAAGTTCCTGCGGCAGATGCCCGGACGCCTGGCCGGCGAGACCAAGGACATGGACGGCAAGCGCGGCTTCGTATTGACGCTGTCCACGCGCGAGCAGCATATCCGCCGCGAGAAGGCGACCTCGAACATCTGCACCAACCAGTCGCTGGTGGCGCTGATGGTTACGGTCTTCCTGACGGTTTACGGTAAGGGCCTGAAGGAGCTGGGTGAGCAGAACCTTGCCAAGGCGCACTACGCGGCGCAGACCATCGGCGGCAGCGGTAAGGTGCTGTTCGGTGGAGCTCCGCGCTTCAACGAGTTCGTGTTGCAGGGAAGCAAGACAGCGGAAGCTGCGAATGCAGCGCTGCTGCAGAAGAAGATCGTCGGCGGTCTGCCGCTGGAGAAGTTCTATCCCGAGCTCGGACCGAACGCTTCGCTCTGGTGCGCTACCGAGCTCACCACCAGGGCACAGATTGATGCTGCGGCGGAGGTGCTGAAGTAATGGGAGATAAGTTTGTAGGAACCCCGAAGAAGGCCTCAGTCCATGTCAATCAGAACGAGGACCTGATCTTTGAGAAGTCGTCGCCGGGCAAGAAGGCTTACCGTCTGAGCGAGCTGGACGTTCCGGCTGTGGACGCCGCCGCGCTGCTGGGCGATGCGGTCCGCACCGACCTCGGTGTAATGCCGGAGCTCTCAGAGATCGAGATCGTTCGTCACTTCACGCGCCTCTCCACCTGGAACTATGCGATCGACCTCGGCATGTTCCCGCTGGGAAGCTGCACGATGAAGTACAACGGCCGCGTCAACGAGCTGGTGGCTCGCCTGGAAGGTCTGGCCGAGGCACATCCGTATCAGCCGGAGTCGCTCTCACAGGGAGTGCTGGAGATCATGCAGGTGCTCTCCGACTC
>JAEKKE010000452.1 GCA_019510535.1 Acidobacteriota bacterium | reverse complement strand
CCATCGCAGCCGTACTACTGACCCTGAGCGTACCGGCACTTACGCGCGTCCGGGCCGCATGGATCATGCCTGCCGGAGCCGTAGCAGTTCTGGCCGTGACTACCGTCATCGCACATCACTTCTACCTGCAGGAGTGCGACGACGAAGACGCACCCGGGGCACACATTGTTCTGTTTGCTCGCGGAGGCGGCGTCATGCCCACCGATGAGTACACCGTGCGCGATGCCGACAATGACGCGCTGCAACAGGGAAATCCCGTTTGGTGGATCGCCGGCAAGCCCGATGCTCCGGCGCCCGTGCTGGGGACAGAGATGCGTATGCGCGTCCTGGGCCTTCCTCCCCGTCCAGAGGACGTCACCTGGAACACAGAACATACGCGAATGCAGGTGCTGTGGCCGCGGTCATTCTGGCTGATCGTGAACCGCCGCGCATATCCCGCCTGGCAGGTGACCAGCAACGGTGCGCCGGTCCCCATTACCGAACGGGCTGATGGTTTGATGGCAATTCCTCTGCCCGCCGGACCGAACAATGTGGAGATCCACTACCACCACACGCCGGCCGAGCTGCTGGGCCTGGTGCTCTCTCTGATGGGCATACTGCTGGCAATACTGATCCGTCGAATTGAGCATTTCTCCTAAGGACGTAGCGCGAAGTTTTGGCTGTATGCGCCGTTTTCCTTCGAAGAAAACGGCATTCGCAGATTTATCCAAAGCCAGGGTATTAGGAGAAATGCTCTTGAAACGCAGGGGCGGCCTGCACTGTGACCATTTATTCTTAAACGCGAACGCAATGTCTGTTGAAACCATCCTTACCGAAGCCGTCACGGTGACGGACGCCGCGCTGGAGCGCCTACTGCCCGGCCCCGATGCCCAGCCCCACTCCATTCACCGCGCCATGCGCCATTCGACCTTTGCCGGCGGAAAACGCCTTCGGCCCGCGCTGGTACTCGAGGCGGCTCGCATGATTGCCGGCAGTCTGCCTGAAGGCGTGGAGGAGTGCGGCGCAGCCATCGAGATGCTGCACACCTACTCGCTGATCCACGACGATCTTCCGGCGCTGGACAACGATGACCTGCGCCGCGGCAAGCCAACCTGCCATGTCGTCTTCGGCGAAGCGATTGCCATTCTTGCCGGCGACGCCCTGCAGACAACCGCCTTTCAGACGCTCGCGCACCTGAAGTGCCCAGCGACATCCGCGGTACAGATTCTTCGCGAGGTCGCCATCGCCGTGAATACAGGGGTTGGCGCCGATGGACTTGCTCCCGGCATGATCGGCGGGCAAGTGGTGGATATCGAAAGCGAAGGCAAGAAACCGACGGCGGAGCTGGTGGAAGCGATTCACCGCTCGAAGACGGGAGCGCTGATCACGGTCTCCATCGTTGCCGGCGGCCTCTATGCCGGAGCCTCCGCAGAGGATGTGGCGCGCCTGCGCACCTTCGGGGAGAAGCTGAACTGGGCAAGACAGCAGGCAAGGACGCCGCAACCGATAAGGCCACCTGGCCCGCAGTCTATGGCATTGAGAAGTCGATTGCCGATGCCGACTCCATGATCCGCGAAGCGTATGACGCCATTGCTCCGTGGGGCGAGGCAGCAGAACCACTGAAGACGATTGCGCGTTTCCTCGTCGAGCGAAAGCACTAGGCATGACTGCCGAAGAGATTCGCCGGGCTCTGCGTGACTGCTTTCACCCTGCGCTGAAGCTGAACGTGGAAGCTCTGGGCCTGATCGAGAAGATCAGCGTCGTTCCTGACAAAGACGCGCCGGGAGCAGGCATTCCCGGTGTGCCGCAGAAGCACATCGTCGGGCTGTGGCTCTATCGCCCAACCGAGGATGAGACGGCGACAGCAATGATGACGGAGCTGATCCGCAACCGTCTCCATGGTTTCCCCGAGACCGGAGCGGTCGAGATCACACTGTTGGACGGATGGACACCACAACGACTGACCGACGAAGCGCGCGAACAGCTTGCTACGCAGTTAAGGCCACAGCAGTTAGTGCAAATAAAAGCTAAAGATTGAAGACGTACGGCATCGAAGCCCATGCCCCGGGTGCCCCACATACCGGGGTCCCCAATGAACTTGTTCATTGGGGTGGATACGCGAAGCTTATGTGGGTTGTTCGAGCGAAGCTCGAATGTCTTTTTTGTCATTTCGTAGCGACCAGGGTCCCCGGCCAGCTGGCTGGGGAAAAGCGTAGCGGAGAAATCCGCTGCGCTACCGATACGGATATCCCGACATAAAAGCAGGTTTCTCCGTTCCCTTCGGTCACTGCGAAATGACAAAGAAAAGCTCCACCCCTGCCTTGACTGCGCCCCTCGCGAAGCTCGTGTGATGAACAAGTAGGGAGCGGCAACCGCACTTTTAGAGCGCTGAAGGGCCGATCTATAGTTCTGCCTCTACTCCGCAAGAAGACGCTTGATATTGGCCTCGACATCGTCTTTGCTAACGATCCCGATGTAGGTCGCGGCAATGCGTCCCGATTTGTCGATCAGGTATGTCGCCGGATACGAAGCGAAGCCATAAGACTCGATGACCGCATCATTGCCCATCACGATCGGATAGTTGACGTGATGGCTGGAGACAAACGGCCGTACTTTTGCCCACGCCTCATGCTCATTCTTCAGCCCTTCATAAGGAATATCCGCCGAGATACCGAGGGCGGTAAAGCCTTTATCCGAGTAGGCATGATGGAGCTCGATGAAAGACGGAATCTCCAGAACGCAGCCGCCGCACTCTGTTGCCCAGAAGTTCACGAGAACGACCTTTCCACGAAAGTCGGAGATCTGAACCTTCTTTCCGTTCGAATCGGAGAGATGAAAGACCGGAGCAGATTTCCGATTGGCACTGGCCACAAGAACGGCGTGAACATTTCTCTGCGCATAAGCAGATGGCATGAGGGTGAAAGCGAAAGCACATGTGGCAAGAAGAACGAATCCTACTCTGCGGCGAACGTTCAGCATGGCGAAGCTTCCTTTTCAAAGGGAATCTGGAATGTTCCTATTATGAGTCCCCGTTGCAAGTTGAAGAGTCCCGTCGCTTCGAAATGACAGAAAGACGATTCGAGCTTCGCTCGAACGCCCCACATAAGCTTCGCGTATCCACCACAATGAACAAGTTCATTGGGGACCCCGGTATGTGAGGCACCCAACCTCCGGCACTACACTTCCAGCACGCGCTCTTCTTCCACCAGGATGTGATCCACAGTGCAGGGACCCTTCTTCCCGGTAGCGTGCACGATGGCGGCGACGCTCAGCAGGGCTAGCGCCAGGATGCAGACACCATTCCACTGCCAATGCACCCAGGCGAAGGTCACCAGGGCGGAGCCGACCGCCGCGCCCGAGAAGTACACCGTCATGTAGACCGTGTTCAGGCGGCTGCGGGCTGAGGCGTCGAGGCCGAAGATACGGGTCTGGTTGGCGATCTGTGACATCTGCGCACCCATATCGAGGACGATGACACCAATCACCATCGCCCCCACGTGAGCCGCCATCGGCATATGCAGGCGCTCCTGCACCCACAGCCAGATAAAGCTGGCCGCCAGCGTTACCAGAGCCCAGGAGAGGACGTAGCGCGGTCCATGGCGGTCTGCCATACGTCCGGCGAGCGGAGCGACGACGGCTCCGGCTGCGCCGACGACACCGAAGGTTCCGGCGACACCGGCTCCGAGACCATAGCGGGTGCCGAGAAAGAAGGCCAGTGTCGTCCAGAAGCAGGAGAAGGAGGCAAAGATGAGTGCGCCCATTGCGGCGGACTCGCGCAGCAGCCGCTGGCTCGACCACAGGGTCCAGAGTGAGCGTATGGCCTCGCCATAGCTGAGTTTATGTTTCGGCGGCAGTGCCGGCATGGTGCGCCGCAGCATGGGGACGAAGCTGAGATTGATCACCGCGGCGACGACAAAGACAGTTCGCCAACCCGCCGCGGCGCCGAAGTGGATCCGGCTGACCCAGCCGGAGAAGCTACGGGCCAGCAGTACACCCAGCAGCAGACCGGTCATCACCGTG
>JAEKKE010000451.1 GCA_019510535.1 Acidobacteriota bacterium | reverse complement strand
GGCGGCCAGAATAAGAGAAGGCTTCATCAGGGGAGTGCCTTTCGAATTGGTTGTGAGCCGCCTCATACATGCCAGGGCAGACGGTCACGTAGAAGCTATCAAACCACGCCTCTGTTGCTCGCAGGTAATTTGCATGGCTGCCCGACCAGCGTTGTGTCAACAAATTCGAGATAGCCCATACACCGGGTGCCCCATGTCCCGGGGTCCCCAACGAATTTGTTCGTTGGGGTGGTGTCCCGGGGGGACATGGGCCCGGCCTATACTTTTCCAGCCTCAGTACTATAGAACGGGCCTTCAGCGCTTTAGAACGGGCCTTCAGCGCTTTTCACTGCCGGGTGCCCCGCCCTCGCAACGCTAGGGCGGGTAAGGTGCACCACAAAATTCCTCACAAGGCACGAAACGAATTTGTCGTTATACCGCGGCACTAAAACGCGTAACGAACACCGAACTCGAGCCGCCTTCCCGGGTCAGCAAGCACCGCGCGATCGAAGGAGGGCGAGTCGAGAATACTCCCCATCGTCGTGACGTTGGTGTGGTTCAACAGATTGGCTGACCGCAGGTTGAGGCTCAGCGTCTGTCTGCGATCGTTGGCTGCTTTGGGATTCAGCACAAAGCGCCTGGTCAGGTTCGTGTCGAGGTAGATGTTCCAGGGCATCAGGCCAACGTTGCGTGCGATGGTCCCATTGCCGCCGTTGCTGACCAGCCATCCGTAGCGTGTATCGATGGCTCCCGGTGTCAATGCTGTTGCCAGCTCCGGGCGGTCGTTGAAGTTGCCGTCGCCATTACGGTCGATTCCTGTCACCAGGTTGTAGGGAGTGCCCCCGAGCACGCGGAAGACATGTGCGATGGTCAACCCGAGGGGAAGCTGAGCCTGCCCCGAGGTGACGATATTGTGGCGGCTGCGGCCGCTGATCTGTGCCCATTCGCCCGCGTCGGTATTAGAGGACTGCGGGGCAAAGGTTGGTTCTTTGTCGATGGTGCCCTGCAGGTCGACATAGACATAGAGGGCGTAGAACTGAATCCGCTTTGAGGCGGAGCTGGCGAACGAAACCGTCTCCAGGTCTCCGACGACGGAGCCGGTCTGCTGGAATTGAAGAATGTTTTCGTAACGCGGGCCGGGACGCAAGCCCTGGGGATCGTTGCCGAGCGGCGAGTTGATATTGCGTGTGCGCAGGCCGCTCCACTGCCGGATATGGACCCAGCTTGCGCTGACGTTCCATCCCTTGGCCCAGCTATAACCCGCGGCCAACTGGCTCTGAATGGAGGGTGGCTGGGTGAGGGAAGGCGCATTGCTGCGGATGGTCTTGATGATGGTGCCGGCGGGAACGCCGGAGACGTAAAGCGGTGTGTAGATCGTCTGTCCGGTGCGCTGCGTTCCATCCAGCCGCCGCGCCTCGGCGCTGGTGGTAGTGGCGACCGGTGTCAGAAAGAGTCCTAAGCGGCCGCTGAGTGACCATTTCCTTTTCTTATCGGGGACCCAGGATGCGCCGAGTCTTGGAGTGATATTGCCAACAGACAGCGGTTCCGTCTGGACGGCATAGCGCAGACCTCCGGTCACCTGCAGCCGCTCAGAGAGCTTCCACTGGTCTTGGACATAGAGCGATGCGCGGAACTGATTGAAGTTGTTTCCCGGCTGACCTGCCACGTTGGAGAAGGTCGTAGCCGTGCCGCCTGCCAGGTTGCGCTGCGCCCGGCGATACTGCTCCAGTCCGTCGAAGACGATGCTGGTGCCGGCGATGGGATTTCCCTGGGCATCCAGCTCCGGTCCGGTTCCACCGCCGAAGAGATAGGTTCCGTTGAAGCCCTGGAGGGTTTTGATCCGCTCAAAGTAGTCCTCGACCTGCACGCCGAGCTTCAACGAATGTTGCTTCCTGGTAAGGACGACATCATCCAACGCCTGGATCACGGTCTCGCGGTTACGTGAGGCCTGAATGTCGGCTCCGCCCGACGTGAAAGCTCCGGCGACCTGTGCCTGTGTCGCGGTGGAGTTGGGTGTGTCCTGCTCATCGCGATAGCGCACGCTGATGCGGAACTCCTGCATCAGGTGAGGCGAGACTGTCGTGACGTCGCTCAGGCGCAGTGTATGTTCGGCCTGGCTACGGCCATAGCCTGCCTCCTGCAATGTGATGCCGCCGGTGCTTACGTTCTCGAACTGATTTACGTTGGCGGTATAGCCGGCGATGAGGACGTTCCGTGGACTGGTTAGAAAGCTGACCCGCGCGTTGCCCTCCCACAGATGCTGGGGTGTCGGCACATTCTGCACCAGCAGGGTCCGGTTTCCGGCGGTTTCGAGCACTGTGGCGTTTACAACTGCAAAGTCATTGATCTCGCGGTGTTCCAGGCTGAGGGAGAAGTCGCGATCATGATGGAACAGGGGACCGCTGAGATCGAAGCCGGTACGCCGCCGCGTCAGCGCCGCCCGTCTGGTTGAGAGCGGATCTTTCGCATTGAACCCGGCCTCGCTGTCATTGAAGAACAGGTCGCCGTGCAGCCGGCTCTGGCCCGGCTTGGTGTAGATCTCGATGCGTCCGCCGTCATAGGGAGCTTCTGTAAACTC
>JAEKKE010000450.1 GCA_019510535.1 Acidobacteriota bacterium | reverse complement strand
AAGATCGGTACGCTCTTTCCGGCCGTTAATAGTGCGGCTGGGGTGATCGAGCCCGGCGGCAACCTGGGCAGTTATCCTGGTCCCGCGTTGACGCGTGCTCACCAGGCTCATATCAACTACATTCATACCTTTACGCCCAATCTGCTGCTGGAACTGAAGGCCGGCTACACTCTTCTCGATAATGCCCAATATCCGCTGAACTTTGGCAAGGCGATCAATCAGGCCATGGGGCAGCCGAACATGAACGTCGATGGTCGTACCGCAGAGCTTTCTGCGGTCACTGTCAACCAGGGAACTGCTCCGACACTTGGCAATCGTCCGCCGATCATCTATCACGAGAACACCTGGCAGTATGAAGGCATTGTCAACTACATTCTGAGCAAGCAAACCATTAAGATCGGCGGTGGTGTGATCCGCCGGCAGGACTCGACAACGCAGACCGATACCGCAAACGGCAACTGGTCGTTCACCGACTTCTCCACGCTGTTGACCGGTGACTACCTGAGCGGCGGACGTAACTGGATTCTGTATGTGCCTCACAACCGTACCTGGGAACCACATGTGTTTGTGCAGGACGATATTCATCTGCGTCCGAATCTGACCTTGAATGTGGGTGTCCGCTACGATCTGTACACGCCGTACACCGAGATCAACAACATCCTGTCTAACTTCGATATCAATCAGGGCCGCATCCTGGTCGCAGGAGTCAATGCCGACTCACATGGCGGTGTGAAGACTGACTATAGCAACTTTGCTCCTCGCTTCGGTTTCGCTTATACGCCCCTACCACGTACGGTGATTCGTGGTGGCTTTGGCTTGACCTTTGCTCCTGAGAACACCACCTCTGGCTCGGCGCTGGTCAACCAGCCGTTCATTGCAACGTGGGGTGCTTACACGCCTGATCAAGCGGCCGCACAGGCGGCCACGCTTGGCCTTCAGAACCCAAAGCAGTATAAGAAGTTTGCCAGTGGTCGACCCACGCCAACTCCGAACCCTTATACCAGCGCGGATGGGAAATTTCCTAGCGGCAGCATTACGGCAGCTCTGGATCCAAACTTCCGCTCAACTTACATCGAGCAGTTCAACCTTACGGCGGAGCGTGAGTTCTCCGGCTTCGTAGCGACGCTCTCATACGTAGGCGAGTTGGGCCGCCACAACGCTTATTACCTCTCTGACTACAACACCGTTCCAGTGGCTCAGAGTGCGCTATCGTTCACACCGGCAGCACGGGGTGATACGACAACGAACTCACCTGCGACCGCAACTGACTTCAACACTCGTCGCCGGTTCAACGCCACTGTGCCGAATGTCACCTCTATCCCGCTCTATCGTAGTAATGGAGCCTCCAGCTACCATGCGATGCAGGCAGTGCTGAAGCGCCGCTACAAGAAGGGATTGGATTTGCAGGTGGCCTACACATGGGCTCGTCTGCTCGACAACTCTGAGTCCATCAGCAATAACGGAGGCAATGGCTTCGGATCTTCCGCAGACCTGATTCCGACCCTTGAGTACGGCAATGGCAACCTGGACGTTCGTCATCGCGTGACCGGTACATTCAATTACGCTCTTCCGTTTGGCCAAAACCAGCACGGTGTAAAAGGCGTACTGGCGAGGGGCTGGCAGGCAAACGGCGTTATCGTCTGGAACACCGGTATGCCGTTTTCAGTCACGAACGTAACCAATCGCAGCGGCACACGTCCGACGGCCGGCAACAGCGATCGGGCAAACATGACGGGAAGCGGCCGGGTCAGCCATTCGACCATCAGCCGGTGGTTTGATACAAGCGCCTTTGCCTTCCAGCCGGCTGGAACGGTCAGCAATCAGCGCCGTAACCAGCTCTTTGGCCCTGGACTGCAACGGGTGGATCTCTCCTTGTTCAAGAACTTTGACCTCACCGAACGTGTGAAACTTGAGTTCCGCACTGAGGCGTTCAATGTGATGAACACTGCGCAGTTTGTAAACCCGAACTCATCGTTGTCGCTCTCGGCGGGTGCTCCAGTAGCGACCTTCGGCACCATCACTTCAACGGCGAATGCCTACAACCCGCGTCTCATTCAGTTCGCGGCGCGCGTGAAGTTCTAACGAACAACACATGGGGCGGCCTTCATGGCCGCCCCAAATTCTTGACCTACGCTTCATCTTTCCAGGAGCATCTGCACTCATGCAACGTAGAGAATTCTTGAAGACCGCTTCGGCGTCTGCCTTTGCCCTTGCAGCCTCAAACCGTGGATGGTCTTCGGGGACAACGCCGCGTATCGCATATGGCGGCATTGGGATTGAGAGCAGCACCTACGGCCACATTCGTGCGCGGATGGAAGACTTCACCATCCTGCGTGGGAAAGAGGCCGATGAGAATGCCCGCTTTGCCTTTCTGAAGAAGCGTTATCCCACCGTAAATCAAAGCAGAGTTTCTGGAGCGCCTGCAGGCGCTGCTGCCGCTGGATGGTCTCTACCTTCCCATGCACGGAGCTATGTTCGTGGAAGGGATGCAGGATGCAGAGGCCGACTGGTATGAGTCGGCTCGCAAGGTGGTCGGCGCGAAGTGCCTGATGTCAGCCAGCTACGACCTGCACGGCAATATCAGCAAGCGCATTATCGACACGCTGGATATGATGTCCGCCTTCCGCACCGCGCCGCATATCGATCGTGAAGAGACAATGAGCCGCGCCTGCGACATGCTGGTGAAGTGCATCCAAGGGAATATCCGTACAACGCTGATGTGGGCCAGCATCCCAGTGTTGATGCCTGGTGAGCGAAGCTCAACGGAGTGGAATCCCGGCAAGCGTCTGTGGTCCCAACTGCCGGAGATGAATAAGACAGCAGGAGTGCTCGATGTCTCCATGCTTGTGGGCTATGTCTGGGCAGACGAACCGCGCGGAGCCGCATCGGTCGTTGTGACCGGAACCAATCCTGCTTCGGAAGAAAAGATCGCGAAAAACCTGGCGCAACAGTATTGGGATGCTCGGCGAGAGTTCGACTTCGGTACCGAAGTCTGTTCGCTCGACGCATGCATTCAAAAAGCCATGGCGTCCAAGACCTCTCCCGTCGTGCTTGCTGACTCCGGCGACAACCCTACCGGCGGAGGCAATGGCGATCAGGCAACCGTACTGGAAGCCCTTCTGAAGGCGGGCGCCAAGGGTGTTGTGTTTGGAGGTATCGCGGATCGGCCGGCCGTAGAAGCCTGCTATCAGGCGGGTGTCGGTAAGACGATTCCGCTGTCGATCGGCGCAACGCTCGATCCATATGCCAGTAAACCGGTGAAGGTGCAGGCTACGGTAAAGTCGTTGCTCGAGATTGCCGATCCGGCGAAGCGGGAAGCAGCTGTGCAAATCCAGGGCATTACGCTGATTTTGAGTGCCTACCGCCGCCCGTATCACGAGATCGTCGACTTCACGAAGATGGGCATCGATCCAAAATCAGCGAAGATCCTCGTGGTGAAGTCCGGCTATCTCGAACCTCAGATCAAAGCCATCGCCAATCCTAATCTGATGGCACTGACGGACGGCTCTATCAATCAGGACATCGTTCATCTGCCAACGAATAAGTACCGCAAGCCGACTTTCCCTTTTGTAGATGACCTGACGTTTACACCCACGGTTTACACTTCGGCCCGAAGCCATTCCTGAGCCATGCCTGATACATCCCTCACTGGGATAATGAATGCGGAGTTGTGAATGAAGATTGGTCTTATCGGATACGGTTTCATGGGCGGCGCCCATGCGGCCGCTATCCAGAGTCTCCCGGGCATGACCTTGTATGCCCTTGCATCCAACACACGTCCTTCCGCCGATAGCCCGACACGCGGCAACCTTGCACTGAAGACCGCTACGATCGATGAGTCCGTGAAATGGACTCCGGATTGGCGCGAGGTGATCAAAGATCCGGCCGTCGATGCGGTCGATATCTGTCTGCCCACCCACCTTCATCAGGAGGTCATCACAGCGGCGTTGCAGGCAGGGAAGCACGTCCTCTGCGAGAAGCCAATGTCGCTGCATGCAGCCGAGTGCGAGGAGCTGATAGCTGCTGCCGAAAAGGCAGGCAAAGTCTTCATGGTTGCCCAGGTGCTTCGCTTCATGCAGCCTTATGTCTATGCCATGGAGTATGTGCGGAGCTTGGGAGCGAATAACATTCGTTCCTGCCGGCTGCAGCGCAGCACCGGATTTCCGCAGTGGAGCACGTGGCTCTCGGACCAAACTCGCAGCGGCGGAGCGATTCTCGATCTGTTGAGCCACGATCTCGATCAAGTGCTGCTCTGGTTTGGAGCTCCTGCATCGGTCTCAACGATAAGCATCGGTGAAGTCGATACCGCCGAGATTACGCTGAATTACCCGAACGATCTCAAGGTGCATGTCATCGGAGGCTGGTTAGCTCCGGAGACGCCGTTCTCCGCGAGTTTTCAGGTAGGTGCCGCTGAGAGCGAGTTGCACTACGATGGCAGCGCGCTCAAGCAGTTACACGGCAGCGTCTCGGAAGAGATCGCTATCCCCGAACACGACGCCTACGCAGATGAGATTGCTTACTTTGTCGATTGCGCAACGCGCGGTGTGGCTCCCCTCCGCTGTCCTCCGGTGGACTCCGCTCGCGTGGTGCGCCTG
>JAEKKE010000449.1 GCA_019510535.1 Acidobacteriota bacterium | reverse complement strand
CAGGCTGGGCACTTTATCTTCATGGGGCAAACCACGCCCGGCAGCCGCAACGCATCGAGACCCTGATAGTCTGCCGTGCATGGGCAGCACATTGAGAGGACCCGACTCCACGGGACCGGGCGCAGAACGATCGCGATACCGTTGGTGGATTGTGGCCGCAGGATCGACGGCTCTCCTCGGGACCGGCGCTTTTTGGTACACGTGGAGCCACGTTCCTCCGTCGCAGCCGTCAGAACTGCGGAGGGCGGGCTATGTGGATTCCTCTGCCTGCAGCGAGTGTCATGCCAATGTTGCGAAGACCTACCGGCTCGCGGGGATGGCGCGCACCTTTCACAGGCCGAGCGAACAGACCGTAATCGAGGATTTCAAGCAGGCGAATCGTTTTGTCCACGAGGCCTCCGGACTGACCTACACGATGATCGATCGTGATGGAAAGTTCTACATCCGGCGCTCTGCGATCGGCTTTGATGGAAAGGAAGCTAACGTTCTGGAGCAGCAGATCGACTACGTTGTCGGTTCCGGAAATCATGCGCGCGCCTACCTGCACCGGACGGAGCAGGGAAGGCTGGTGGAATTGCCGATCAACTGGTATTTGGAGAAGAACGGATCCTGGAACATGAGTCCGGGCTTCGACCAGCCCGACCAGCCGGATATGCACGGCGCCGTGAGTTCAGAGTGCATCTTCTGCCACACGGCGTATCCGCTGGCAGATGATCGAAAGACAAAGGACGACGAAGAGGTGTTTCCGGCAACGCTGCCGGAGGGGATCGACTGCCAACGCTGCCATGGGCCGGGAGCCGCACATATCGCCGCGGCGCGTGCCAAAGCCAGCGATGATCGGATATCCGAGACCATTGTCAACCCGAACAAGCTCAGCCGTGAACGACAGCTTGAGGTCTGCATGGAGTGCCATTTGGAGACGAGTGCCCGCCATATACCAAACTCCATACGTAACTATGACCGCGATCTGAATTCCTATCGGCCGGGTAAGCCGCTGGCAGATTACAAAACTTATTTGGAGCGCTCGAAGGACGCCAACGACTTTGGCTTCGAGACAGCTCATGCGTCCTACCAGCTTCCGCAGTCAGCGTGTTTTCAAAAGTCGCAGATGACCTGCCTGACCTGCCATGACCCGCACGATATTCCGCGCGGAGAGGCAGCCACACGCTCTTATGTTGAAGTCTGCCAGAGCTGCCACGCCTCAACAATAGATCTGGCGAAGGACTCTGCTCACAAAGGCGTGGTGATAAAGACGGGCAGCAATTGCCTGACGTGCCACATGCCGAAGCGACGGCCAGAAGCTTCTGTCCATGTGGTGCTGACGGATCATTGGATCCAGCGTCGCCTTCCGCCTGGCGACCTGCAAGCGCCGATTGCGGAGAAGGCATTCGTGCCGAACCGCACCAAGGTGGGAATTTACTATCCGAAGCCGGCGACGCGGAGTGACGTCGATCTCTATCTTGCGGTCGCGCAGGTGAATGATGCCGGGGTCGACGGAACTGGAAATTTACGAGCCATCCTAGACCGCGAACATCCAAAATGGCCTGAGCCGTATGTGACGCTGGGCAAGGCTTACGCTCATGCTGGGCAGACGGATGCCGCGGTGAAGGCATTTCAGCAGGCGCTTGACCGTCGCGCGGAGGACCACGACGCACTGGAAGGAATGGCCAACGTCCTGCTCGCTGCCGATCGCCAAGACGAAGCAATCGCGATGCTCGAGCGCGGCGCGAGACGATACGTCAATGACGACCGTTTTCCGCTGAAACTGGGCAACACATATTTCAGACAGGGCAAAATTCCGGAGGCGCAGGACGCTCTGCATAAGACTCTCGCAGTCAATCCTGAAAACGCGGAGGCTTACAACCTTCTGGGGCTTTGCGGCGTTCGGTCCGGCGACACACGGGATGCCGAGCAGAACTTCCGCGAGGCGATCCGCCTCGAACCGCTTCTGCCGGGGCCGCACAACAACCTCGCAACCCTGCTGGTCGGTAGACAGGAGTTTCGTGAGGCTGAGTTCCAGTTCCGTCGTGCTCTTGCTCTCAATCCGCAATATGCCGATGCACATCACGGGCTGGGATTGCTTCTGATCTTGACGAAGCGCGGCGATGCGGCGGGAACTGAGTTAGAGAGCGCGGCAGCGGAAGCGCCAGGTAGCGCGCAGATTTGGGTCGACCTGGGCGATCTGCGCAGCGCGCAGAGGCGCAGTACTGATGCGGCTGCGGCGTATGAGCGGGCGCTCTCGATCAATCCTTCGCAGCAGGATGCCAATCTTGCACTGGGGCTCATCCTGCTGGAGCAGGGGAAACGCAAGGACGCTGTACTTCACCTGACCATGGCAGCGCAAGGAGCCGATCCCGATGTAGGGCGTCAGGCGCAGAGCATCCTCGTTCAGGTGGGGCGGTGAACCCCAGAGGGCCACGGGGCCTGCGCGTCACGGCAGCTGCCACACCCATAAAACAGAGGTCGGTTCAGGGCGGATATATTCTGCCGATGCTCGAACAGCGCTGCTGCCGATCAGCCCAGGATTGCCGGCGATCATAGCGATGTACTGCTTGCCATCGACCATGTA
>JAEKKE010000448.1 GCA_019510535.1 Acidobacteriota bacterium | reverse complement strand
GCTTGATATCCTTAAGGCAGGGTTAAGCTGCATCTCCGTAAGATGAAAGGGACGTGAAGCGCCTCTTTCAGTATCTGATCCGCTTCTGATTGATTCACAGAGCGTGCGCATTGGCGCGTGGTCTAGCGGTTTGCACTTTCATCTGCGTGTTCCCTTGCCCAACCCTGATCCGATCGATCCCTTTGGAGGCCTTGCCATGTTTATCTTCCGCATGCGTGCATGCATGCTTGCACTCGCCATCGCTGTCACCGCACCGTTTTGCCAGGCACAGAATGCGGAGCAGCCGTTGCCCGATGCACCTCGGCCCAGCCAGCGCAAAATCATTCTCGACATGCCGATGGAGATCCTCAAGGACCAGGCAGGTATATGGACCAGTCCGGCGCGTATCCGGTCGCGGGATCTGCTGTGGCTGACGCCTTTGGCAGCGGCCACGGGAGTAGCCATTGCCACCGATCATCACACCATGAGCTCGCTGGTCTCGCACGATACCAACTTCAACCAGACCAGCGTGGATGCCTCTAACGCACTCACCGGCACCCTCGTCGCGATTCCCGCGGTGCTCTATGGTGGGGGCCTGCTGCGCAATGATCCGCATCAGCGCGAGACCGGCATTCTGACCGCTGAAGCACTGGTCGACAGCTATGCCGTTCAGGAAGGTATGAAGCTGATCTTCTGGCGGGAGCGGCCGGCGAAGGATAACAGCCGCGGCCTCTTCTTCCAGAGCTCTGCCGGAGTGGATTCGTCGTTCCCTTCGAACCACAGCGTGCTCGCATGGTCGTCCGCAGCCGTGATCGCGAGTGAGTATAAGTCGCCCTGGGTGCAGGCCGGCGTTTATACCATGGCCACCGGAGTCAGCCTGACGCGCGTGATGGGGCAACAGCACTTTCCGACGGATGTTTTGATTGGCAGCGCGACGGGGTGGTTGATTGGACGGTATGTGGTCCATCGCCATCATGGAAGGGCTTATTGAGTTTGCATTTCGAATAGCGCGGTTCGTCCGATTTTCGCAGTGCCGGTACAGATCGGCCCGACGCGGGATCAAGCGCTGAAGGCGCGTTCTATATTCCCCAATCGTCACAAAGGAAACGGTCGTGAGGCCGTTGCAGGCCCATCGAACGATACGTTCGGAGTGAAGACCTTTATATAGGGCGGGCCTTCAGCCCTTTAACATCTTGTGGGTACCAGTACCTGGGGCGTTGCCCCAGGCTGGTATAGAACGCGCCTTCAGCGCTAAATACGCCTAGATGCACCTGTGTCTGACGTGCATCCCGACAAGTAGAATCGCTGCCGGTGCTATGACACCAATACACATCAGGCTTCGATAAGCGCTAGCTGGCTTTGCGCCAGATCATTTCGCCTTCCTGTTCGAACTCGTCGTAGGCCTTTCGCAGACCGAGAAGGATCTCAGCGGTTGTTTTCAAAAGAGCCTGAGCCCTGGGGTCGTTGACCTTGCCGACGTCATGCCAGGCATAGTCGGCAACACCAGACAACATTGCTTTCAGCTTCGCGGTGTGGCGGCGTGGATCATCTTCGCCGTAGATGACGCGGTGGCTCATGAAAACCTCCGTGGAACTGTCAGATGGCCCAAGTACTCCAAACGATGCCCGGTGTGTGCGATTTCATACGCATTGCCTAAGCTTGCGCTACGCTGGGTGGGTGCCGAAGACATATCGGGATATTTACTCGGGTCTGGTCCGGCTGCATGTGCTCCATCATGCAAGCCGTGAAGCGATCTATGGTCTGGAGATGATGCGCGAGCTTCGCCATCATGGCTATCGTCTCGGCCCAGGCACGCTCTATCCCCTGCTGCACAGCATGGAAGCGAGTGGGCTTCTGCGATCGAAGATGACGACCGGTCCTGGCCGATCGCGGCGCGTCTACACCGCCACTGCTGCGGGTAGAAGGGCTTTGAAAGAAGGGCACGAGAAGGTTCGGGAGTTACTGCGCGAGATGGATGAGGATTAGGGACGGACTTGGAGTAGGTATTCGAGCGTAGCTCGAATAAGGTGGGAGAAGCGGGCTTTAGCCCGCTGACAAGAGCCTTATAAAAATGGGCTTTAGCCCTGGGCTTTTTGTTCTTTTCCAGGCAGAAAAGGCCCAGGGCTAAAGCCCATTTTTTATGGAGCGGATAAACCGTGGGCTGAAGCCCACGGCTCCCACCCAATTCTCCAACCAAACATCGACGATTGCATATTCCATTCCAATGCTCGATACACGCCACCAAGACGTTAAACCCCCATTAAGATCATCAGAACTGTGCGATGAAGTGCGGCCAAGAGTTGCCTAAGTATCGAAATTCGATATAGCGTCTTCATAGGAAAAGACAAGGACGTCTTATCGATGAACCTGATTCGGATCTCCTGCTTCGCGTCCCTGGGAATGCTTGTCTCTGTTGCGTCCTCTGGTGCGCGCGCCCAGGAGGCCGCCTCTCCGCTCACCCTGGCTGCCGTCGTTGACGATGCCGCCAAGAACTATCCCGCCATCCATATCTCACAGGAAGAGCTGAACGCCTCGGTCGCCCGCATTCATCTGGCGCGCACCGCCTATCTTCCGCGTCTCGACGCCACCGCCCAGTTCAATCGCGGAACCCGTAACAACGTCTTCGGAAGTCTGCTGCCGCAGAGCATCATTCCTCCCATGTCCGGGCCGGTGATCGGCACTAACAACGGCGGATCGGTATGGGGCAGTGCTGCCGGTGTCCTGATCAACTGGCAGCCCTTCGACTTCGGTACCCGCAGCGCCAATGTCCATGCGGCGGAAGCCGCGCGCGATCGCGCCGCCGCCGCCAATCTCCGCACACAGCTGGAAGTCGAGACGGCATCCGCCGATGCCTACCTTTCGGTGCTCGCCTCGATGCAGGCGATGAAGGCTGCACAGACAGCAGTCGATAACTGGGAGACGCTACGGCAAAGCATCCATGCCCTGGCCGCCGCCGAGCTTCGTCCCGGAGCCGATGAGTCGCGCGTCAACGCCGAGAAGGCCGCAGCCGCCAACCAGCTTGCACTCGCGCGACAGGCCGTCGAGATATCTGCTGCAACGCTTCACAAGTTTCAGAGCGCGCCTGGCAGGGTGACACCGCAGGCAAAGCTGCTGAGCAGTGTGCCCACGGCTACCGGAGCGGAGAATCCGCTCGCCGCCTCGGAGAATCCACTCATGGCCGAGCGTAAGGCAGCGACTGTCGAGAACGCGGCACAGCTCCATGCCATCGAACGGAGCTGGGCTCCGCAGTTCAACCTGGAAGGCGCAGCCTATGGCCGTGGTACCGGAGCGGAGACCGATGGCCGCCGTTTGACCGGAACCAACGGTCTGGCGCCGAACATCGGCAACTATGTCGCCGGCATCAACATCACGTTCCCGGTGCTGGACTTTGCCAGCATGCACGCCAAGGCCGCGGCGCAATCCGCCACTCTCCGCGCCGCTCGGGCCAATGAAGACCTGACCGCGCGCAACCTGCAGGAACAGTTTGCCCAGGCGCAGGCCGAGCTTCGCGCCTCAGAGACCATCGCACAGAACACACCCACTCAGCTTGAGGCTGCGCAGACAGCATTGAATCAAGCTACTGCCCGCTATAAGGCCGGCCTTGTTCCCGTGGATGATGTGGCGCAGGCGCAGCGGCTACAGGTGCAGGCAGAGATCGACAACGCCATCGCCCGGCTGAACGTCTGGCGCGCCTTTCTGAAATTGCAGTATCTCCGGGGGGATCTGCAGCCCTTTCTGAAGGAAGCGAACCGCTAAAGGAACCGACTCGACATGCGCCTTGTCCTCGCAGCACTCAGCCGTCCGCTTACCGTGATCGTCGCGCTGCTCGCGATCGTCGCCGGCTTCTTTATGGCCGTCGGACGCATGCGGATGGATATCTTCCCGCAGGTCGGTAATCCGGTCATCTACGTTGCCCAACCCTACGGCGGCATGAACCCTGCGCAGATGGAGGGCTACCTCACCTACTACTACGAGTACCACTTCCTCTACATCACCGGCATTCAGTCAGTCGACAGCAAGAGTGTCCAGGGTGCGGCGCTGATGAAGCTGACCTTCCGCGAAGGTACCAATATGGAGCAGGCGATGGCGGAGACCGTCGGCTACGTCAATCGCGCTCGCGCCTTCATGCCGCCGGGAACGGTGCCACCCTTCATCACGCGCTTCGATCCAGGCAGCGTCGCCGTCGGCCTGCTGCTCTTCTCCAGCAATACTCACTCACAGGGCGAGCTGCAGAACTTTGCGCTGAACCAGGTGCGACCGCTCTTTGCCACGCTTCCCGGCGTCTCCGCGCCGCCGCCCTTCGGCGGCAATCAGCGCACCATCGTGGTCACGCTCGATCCGGACAAGCTGAAGCAGTACGGCGTCTCACCGGAACAGGCCATCGCCGCCGTCAGCGCCGGTTCGGTGGTCGCCCCTACGGGCAATCTCTACGACGGCACGCTCAACCGCATCGTCCGCACCAACTCCGCCCTGGGGCCTGACCTGGCCGAGCTGATGAGTGCGCCCATCCATCCGCGCACCGGAGCCAACATCTATCTGCGCGACATCGGCACCGTCGAGAATGGGACCGATATTGTCACGGCCTATGCCCATGTCGACGGCAAGCGCACGGTCTATATCCCAGTCACAAAGCGCTCCGACGCCTCGACACTGGCCGTCATCGCCGCCGTCAAAG
>JAEKKE010000345.1 GCA_019510535.1 Acidobacteriota bacterium | reverse complement strand
CGGTCGTCGCGGCGTTTGTTCTGGGCGGCTTTGCCTGCGAGAGCGCCAACACCTGCACCGGCGGCGCCGCCGATGAGCGCCCCTTTCATGCCGCCACCGAAGATTGCGCCGAGAGCAGCGCCGCCTGCGCCTCCGATCATGGCGCCCTTTCCGGGCCCGATGCCGTGATCTTTGCGCTGCTCATAGTAGCGGCGGTCATAACGGTCGTTGTAGCCGTTGTTGGAATAGCCGCGGCGTGCTCCGTCGTAGAAGCGGCCGTGGCGGTCGTACTGCTGGGAAAAGGCCGGTGCGGCCACAGGGGCCAGCATCGCCGAGCAAAGTATCAGGGTTGGGAGTCTGCGCATCGCTTTTCTCCTTTTGAACCGCGAGGGCGCCGGCAGATCCGGTCTTCCTCGGTTCAGTGAGCGTGAGATGCCACGGCCGGGGAGAAATGCTGTCTAATCAGGGAGTGCCTGAGCTTCCTGAAGTCGAAACTGTTGCTAATGGGCTACATGAGCGTGTCTCTGGAGACACGGTGGTCAGCGTGTGGCTGGGAGAGAAGCCGGAGCCGTTGAAGTCGCCGGCGGAAGAGATTGCGGAGACGTTGAAGGGAAAGAAGATCGAGCAGGTTCACCGGATCGGTAAAACGGTGGTCTTCGAGCTCTCCGGAGGAGCGCAGTTCCTGGTGCATCTGGGAATGACCGGCCGGCTGCTCGTGAATGACTGCGATGTTCCGTTACCGCCGCACACGCATGGAGTACTGCACCTGAAATCGGGCAGTGAGATTCGCTTTATCGATCCGCGGCGGTTTGGCCGCATGAGCGTAACGCGCGGCTACACCGGGCCAGGAAAAGAGCCGTTGAAAATCGGCGTGGACGAGTTTGTAGAGCTTTTCAAAGGCCGCAAGACGCCGATCAAAAGTGCGTTGCTGAACCAGAAGCTGTTGCATGGCGTGGGGAATATCTATGCCGACGAAAGCCTGCACCGGGCCGGAATTCGGCCAACTCGCCAGGCGGGGCGGCTGACACGGGTCGAATTGGAGCGTTTGCATAAGGCGGTGAAGGCGGTGCTGCAGCATGCCATCAAGCTTGGCGGATCGTCCGTTTCGGACTACGTGGACGCAGATGGGATGCGGGGATTCTTCCAGTTGGAGCACCGGGTGTATCTTCGTACCGGCGAACCCTGCCGGGCGTGCAAGACGCCGATCAAGCGTTTGCTGGTGGCGGGGCGGGGAACGCACTACTGCCCGAAGTGCCAGAAATAGAGCAATCCGAGGCCGGTTCTATGGAAAACCGTAGAACAGGCGTCTATGAGATTCCAAAGAAAATAGAACGGGCCCCCCGGACTACATCTAAGTTATTGAATTGATAAGGAATACGAGTTTGGCATGGGCCGTGCTTATAGGAAGGGTGGTTCGCAGATGCGCGAGACGCACGCACCGAACGAGCCGGAGAGATATCACAGCCCAAAGAGGCATTGTGAACCCCGGATCGGTTCTGGTTCCTGGTTAGGAACCACTTTATGGGAGGCCAGTGATGGCCATTACGAAAGGCTACCGGGGCGGTAGCCTTTCGTCGTTTAGGGGAGTGACTTGCCAAGCACCTCTCCCTCGGGTAGTATGGTGTTGCCTATCGGAAGGCTGAGAAGGCTGAGGCCGTGATCGACTCTTTCACTCCTAGGAGAGCGATTCGAACGGCCCGCCAGGTTTCCAAATTCTTGCAGGCAGATAGACAAAGGGTTCCACCAAGACACTGGTGTGCCAACGGTTGTGGGGAAGCGCCTGCATAAACTGCCGGCGAACGCAGCCAGAGATAAGACGAGACGAAGTTCCTTTCGAGTAGAACTTGAGACTGTTTTCTCCGAGAAAGATATTCCGGTTTTAGAAGCCAAGGTTGCGCAGAACGCGGCTGCGATGCGGCTGCGCCTGGGGGCAGCCGAAGAGCTTTTCAAACCGAAGAAATGTAAGTGAACCAGGAAGTGGAAGCATGAATTCAGAGCAGAACCTGCCCGAGGCAACAGCGCCTCAGGGCCCTCCACCTGTAAGTTCCGAAAACGGATCAGCCACTGCCCCGGGTCAGGGCACATCGCGTAGCAGCCGCCGCCGCCGCCGCCGCCGTAAAAACAAGCCCACCGATGCGGTGGCGTCTCCTGAGGGTCAGATCGTGATCCAGAGCGGGGAAGACAGCGACTTTGTGCCCCAGCCCAAGCCGCAGCAGGCCGGTACTCAGCCACAGCAGGGACAACAGAACAGTCCCAGCGCCAAACGCTGGAAGAAGAAGCAGCGTCGCCGCGAACGCCAGCGTACGGACGGTAGCAGCTACAGCCCCGGTAACCAGATCGAGCCCGGGAACAGCGTCAACGGTGGCGGATTCGGCCGGCGCAAGCAGAAAACGAAAGGCCCGCGCAGCTTTGTGGGACCGATGGACCACAGCTATCGCGAGGCGAATGGCAACTACGCCGAGGCTCCGCCTTCGACGATGGAGCTGAACGGCAACGTCCGTGGCGGACACGGCAAGCAGCGCCGTAACTACGACTTCGAAGGTGGCAATGTCGATCGTCTGCCGCCTGAGCTGCGAGCGCCGATCAGCAACGCTGTGGTCCGCGAAGATGCTCCTACGCATATCTACTTCTTCGTCGAAGATCTGTTCCTGACGGCGAAGATCAACGAAGCCGCGCGCAAGCTGGGGGTGAAGGTCAGCTTCATCAAGAACGATCCCGAGCATTTGGCGCAGTTGTTCTCCGGCGAGGAGCGCACCAAGCCATCATTGATCGTCTTCGACCTGAACAATCCGGGTGTGAAGCCGCTGACGCTGGTGCCGAAGATTCGCACCAAGCTCAAGCGTACGGTCTCAATCCTCGGCTTCCTCTCGGTGCTGCAGGGTGACCTGAAGGCCAAAGCCACCGAGGCCGGATGTGATACGGTCATGCCGAAGGCAGCGTTCAGCCAGAATCTACCGAACCTGCTGCGCCGCTATGGCTCAGAGGAAGAGGAAGAACCAAACTTTAATCAGTAAGAATCAGTAAGGTCCAGGTGGGCCATGCTGAGAAGGGGACGGCGCGATGCTGTCCCCTTTTTCTTTCCCACGAGCAACAGACGATCTAAGGCTGTTCATGATCTATGTCGCGAACTTCAGACCAAAGACACAAGGGTGTATCGACAAATTCGCCTTCACAGCGGAGCTAAGGTGGTTTAGTTCTCAGATGGCCTCTCCACCGAATCGATAACCAGTGTCTCGACTGGACCCTTCTGGGGAGTAAGTACGAGTCCGAGCTGATCTTTCAATGCATCGAAGATCGATGGACGGTTGTCTTGTTCGGGACTATTTGTGTCCATGGATGCGTTCGGAGCGAGTTGAGGGCGGAACGACAGCTTGAAATCGTAGGCTCCTGAGAGGCCCGTCTGATCGATGACCGGGCGTTGATCGTTCTGCAGTCTAAGGCCGAGCCACCAGCAGAAGAAACCCATGCGAACACTGTTGCCAATGAACTCATTGTTTCCTCCATTGGTGATGGGGATGTTGTGATCGTGTGCTGCAAGGGATTCCGCCATCTTCAAACCAGACTTGGCAATGGTGAGGACGTAGGCCGGAGCCAGCTTCGTCTCTTTATGTATCCTCAGATGGAAGCGGTCTGCCAACAGGTTCTGAAACATGAGGTGGAGATCGTCTGTGCTGTAAGGTGTTTCGGTGATTGCCTGGACATCGAACCTCTCGTCGTTAAGCCAGTCCGGTCCACCGACGATCTGCCGCAGAGGCACTCTGTACATCACGCTGAGCATGACCTTAAGGGAAACACCCTCGCCTTTGTAACCGCTTCCGCCTGGGAGCGGATCAATGCCTCCGGTGGGAGCATTCAGTGTGGACGGCCTGATGGAGGCGACATCGTAGACCAGGCGGGGTTGATTGTTCTGGCCCACTGCAACAGGGATCGACACAAGTCCGAAACTCAGCAATATCAGGCGTCGCCTGAGCGAAATCATGCAAAAACCGCCCATAGGAACTCATTGTTGTTGGAGAGAGTCTATCAACGCTCCGTGACAATCAAGTCCTAAGCTCAGTGGTATCGTGGCCACGAGCGAAAACACATCATGATGACTCGGTGGATCTTTTCCGCGGCTGTGCTTGTGCCGGTGTGGGCAACGACGTGTTTGTGGGGACAGACCTGCGAGCGGATGCAACAGGCGAGTTCTTCATCGGTTTCCATTACAACGGCGAAGACAGTTGCAGCGGGTGTATTTACGACGCCCGAAGGTAAGGGCGGCTTCTCAAGTCTTCCCGCCTTCTGCCGTGTGGCTGCCAAGTTGAAGCCCACGAGTGATTCGGACATCGGGATTGAGGTCTGGCTTCCGGTCAATGGGTGGAACGGCAAGTATCTCGCCGTCGGCAGCGGCGGATGGGGCGGATCGATTGCCTATGACGCGATGGCGGAGGCACTGCGCCGCGGGTATGCAACCAGCGCGACTGACGATGGGCATACAGGCGGCAGCGGCAGTTTCCTGATGGGGCATCCTGAAAAGTATGTTGATTTTGCCTACCGCGCCGAGCACGAGATGACGGTGGAGGCGAAGGCGCTGATCAAGGCCTTCTATGGACGCGACGCTCGCTACTCATACTGGAATGGATGCTCCGGCGGCGGGCGCGAAGGTCTGCTGCAGGCAGCGCGTTTTCCTGACGAGTTTGATGGCATCATTGCCGGCGATCCGGCGAATGTCCGCCGCAATGCCTGGGCGCTGTGGCTTGCGAACCAGACCTTCAAGGATTCTGCCGATGCGATTCCGGCCGGCAAGTATCCGATGATTCATCAGGCGGTGCTCAATGCCTGTGACGCGAAGGATGGAGTGAAGGACGGCCTGATCGAGAACCCCGAAAGCTGCCAGGTCGACTTCAAGTCTCTTGTGTGCAAGGGCGAGGACAAGTCCGACTGCCTGACGGAACGGCAGGTCCATACCGCGCAGACGATCATTAGTCCGGCGACCGATGCAAAGGGACAGGTATATTTCCCGCGCCTGGAGCCGGGGACAGAGTTCCGTTGGGCGCGCCTGGCAGGCGGACCTGCTCCGGCAGATCTATTTCTCGATCAATTCCGCTACCTGATCTATCAGGACCCCAACTGGGACTGGCGCAGCTTCGATCTGGAGCGCGACGCAGCGAAGGCGAACGCGATCAACAAAGATGTCGACGAGCTGGATCCGAATCTAACCGCGTTCGCCAAGCATCATGGCAAGCTGCTTCTTTATCACGGCTGGGCAGACCAGCAGGTGGCTCCAGGGTCGACGGTTGAGTTCTACAAGTCCGTACTGCATGCCGCCGGCAACTCTGCCGACGCGCCGGAGTGGATCCGGTTGTACATGATGCCGGGTATGGGACATTGTTCCGGCGGGGAAGGGCCTGACACCTTCGATAAGATCGGCGTTCTCGAAGATTGGGTGGAGCATGGCAAGGCTCCCGCGGAGATCGTGGCGTCGCATCAGAGCCACGGAAAGCTTGACCGTACCCGTCCGCTCTGTCCCTATCCCCAGGTCGCGCATTACAAGGGCAGCGGCAGTATCGATGACGCGAAGAACTTCTCATGTGTCTCTGGGCATTGAGAAGCGGCGTTTTGGGTACATCCTTTGGCGCTGGGTATGTAATCTTCTTTGTTTGTCATTCCGTAGCGGAGCGGAGAAATCTGCTTTTTTACTCTTTCCATCTGGACTCCAGATTATTGTTGACATGTACTAGTTAAGTAGTACATTTGTTGCCATGAAGTCCCGGTCGGAAAAGCCGCGCCCGCCATTCCGTTTTCGACTCGATGCGGTGACCGGTGTACCTGTTTACCGGCAGATCATCGATCAGGTACGCGGCGCGCTGGCTACAGGCGCTTTGATGGCGGGAGATCAATTGCCGACCGTGCGTCAGCTCGCGGTCGATCTGGCAATCAATCCAAACACTGTGATGCGCGCGTATCGTGAGCTTGAGTTGAGCGGGCTTATCGAAACGCAACAGGGTTCAGGCACGTTCATAGGCGAAGGCCGGCTGCGCAACGCCGACGCCGAGCGTGAGCGGCAGTTGAATCAGATCGTGGAAGAAACCATTGCGCGTGCAGGCGCAAGTGGGTTTTCACTCGATGAGCTGATTGCAGCATTACGAGCAGCAAAAGAACGGGTTCGGAAGGAGAGATCATGACGGCCAGAACGAGCACCTATAGAGGAACAAACCAAGTCGCTTTGATGGCTTTTGGAGTCTGTTGCGTCGTTGGAGTGATCGCGAGCAAAGTAATCGATAACCCCATCCCGGCGGTGCTGGGAACCCTGGTGGGTCTTTATCTGCTCAACTCCATCAAGGTCGTAAAGCAATGGGAGAAGGTAGCGTTATTGCGTTTCGGCCGCTACCGGCGTCTCCAGGGAGCCGGCATTTTCTTGATCATTCCCATCGTCGATACGTTGACTCCGTATGTGGATCAGAGAATTCGCCTTGCCAGTGTTACCGCCGAATCCACCCTGACCCGCGACACCGTACCGGTGAATGTGGACGCGATTGTCTTCTGGATGGTCTGGAACGCGGAGAAGGCGATTCTCGAAGTCGAGAACTACTTCGATGCCATCTCGTTGAGTGCGCAGACAGCGTTACGTGAGTCGATCGGGCGCCATGAGCTGGCGCAACTGGTGGCCGATCGCAAGACGCTTGGCCGCGAGCTGCAGAAGATTCTGGATGAGAAGACGACTCCGTGGGGAATTACCGTGCAGTCGGTCGAAGTGCGCGATGTGCAGATTCCCGCCAGTCTGCAGGACGCGATGTCGCGGCAGGCACAGGCAGAACGGGAACGTCAGGCACGCATCATTCTGGGTCTCGCAGAGACGGAGATCTCCGATAAATTCGTCCAGGCTGCTGCAGCATACGAGGCCAACCCTGTCGCCCTGCATCTGCGTGCGATGAACATGCTGTATGAAGCGATCAAAGAACGTGGATCGATGGTGATCGTGCCTTCTTCCGCAGTGGAGACGATGGGTCTGGGAGGCATGCTCGCAACCACCGCTCTTAACGGAGCGAAAGGTCAGGAACTTGGATGAGCCGGCGCTTCAGAGCATTTCTCCTGTTGCTGGGTATCCCGGAAGGAGCGTGCAGTGGCGTTTTCATTGAGGAAAACGCCCATAGATGCACAATCTCTGCACTACACCTACAGGAGAAATGCTCTAGCGGGCCGGATCATCCATTCTGTGGGTGATGCTGATCGCGATAGCGGACAGGCAGCACCAGGTACAGAATGACTGCTGTCAGTAGGACAACGACGCCGGCGGCTGCGAGGACCGGCAGCAGGCCCCACGCATCCAGCAACCAGTTCCAGGCGTTTGAGGTAGTTGCCGCACCGCTGGTCCAGACTCCACGGCTGTATGACATCACGATGCCCGCAACGATCGTGAGAACGATGGCCAGCGCAACAAGCTGTCCGGCGAGCAGCGGCCTTTCCATCTGTTGCAGCATGGCGCTTCTGCGGCGGGCCTGAGCCTTCCACCACAGCAGGCTGGCGCTGCCAGGCTGCGCTGCTGCGATACTCGTACCGCGCAGACTTTGAAGATGCTTCGTAACCAGTACCTCTTCGGCGCATCGTGCGCAGGTCTGCACATGAGCTTGCAGCTCTGTGCAGGCCTGCGGCCAGTGACCCTGCGAGAGCGCATGCCGCACTTCTTCCAAACGAGTGCATCCGTTCAGATTCATAGTGTTCCCCTGCCGTTCTTCTCCAATGCCTGTGCCATCTGGCGTCGGGCTCGGAAGAGCAACAGCCGGATGCTTGTCACACCCAGCCCTGTGATCTCCGCGATCTCGCGGTGAGAGTAGTTTTCCGCGTGCGCCAGCCACAGCAGTTGGCGGTCGCGTGGTCGCAGTGAAGCCATAGCGGGTTCGAGCGAAAGTCGCGACTCCATCTGCGCGGAGGTATCCTGTGCCAGTCGCTCCGCCGGCGCGTCTTCAATCGAGAGAGAGCGCGGACGCCGCCAGTGATCGCGCAGCAGATTGCTGGCAATGCGGAAGAGGTATCTGCGTGAGGCGATCTCTCCTTCGGCAAGAGGTCTGACACAGAGAAAGCGCACATAGCTCTCCTGCATCAGGTCGTCCGCCAGGGCGGCGTCCCCTGAGGTGCGCGCCAGGTAGGCCCAAAGCTGTCGCGAAGAGCGCTCGTAGAAGGCTGCAAACTGATCGCTGTCCATAGCAGGATCTGCCGTCTGAGCCGCGGCGCCAGTCATGATTCCCGGAATGACGTTTTCCCAGTTCATCGTGAAGCTCCCTGCGGCCCAGCGCCCTCGTTAGGTGCGATCCTGCTGCGCATCGTTCTGGTTCTCTGATAGTAGTCCCAAACGGGAGCTGACCCGCCAGGTAATTGCCGCGGAGAGCAGCAGAGCGATACCCGGCATCATGATCACTACGCCGGCCACCAGCAGCGGAGCGGCGAACTCCGTAAGGCTACGGCGGAGCAGCACCAGTCCCAGCCCGAGGAGCGAGAGCACTAAACCTATCTGCAGCGACGCAATTACTCGCCCCAGGCCGCCCGACATGCGCTGACGTTCCATACCCATGGGAATGGGGGCAGCCTCCAGAAAGCGTCTGCCGGACTCGGTGCTCATGTACTGCATCAGGTTGTCAGCGGTGGCGAAGCGCTCGATCAGTTTGCCATGGATATCGCTCTGCAGGCGGAAGACGCGGCTCCATCTGCGATTTTCGAGAAGGATGCGGATCAGCCACATCAGGCTGCCGATAGCGGCGGCGAAGATGAGGGCCTGCATGATGTCCATCATGTACTGGCGTTTGAGTTCCAACAGGTTCATCTGGTTGTTGTTGTTTCCACGGCGGCGAAGCGGCTCGGTATGCCGGCCGCGTTGCTCCGGGAACTCCGCGAAGAGATAGAAGTCCGGATTCCTTGTGATCTCGGGATGCTGCGCCAGGAATCGCGCCAACTCGGGATTGACGCGGTTGATGTAGGCGTCGTCCGCCAGCAGGCTCGGGTCGGTAGTAAGCACCTGGGTCAACGTGGGACTCATGCGGAGGAGGGCCAGCAACTGGTCCCGCTTAACCGCTAGATCGTCGTCTGTGGGCGCCGGCGGAACCGGCACAACCTGTTTGGCAGCATCTTTCGGCTGCGAGAAGACGCGGCCAGGGCAGAGTGTCATTGCCAGCAGAAGTGTCATTGCCGGCACCAGCTTGGAACAGTTAAGACCCATTGCAGCCATCCTTGGAAAGGTCATTTGGAAATGTTCTTCGCCTATACAACGGGGAAAGGGCTGCTTTGGTTAACAAACTTTTTTCGATCTTTATTTCAAGCGAATACGAAGCGATCTTGTTAACCAGTTGGTGCGTCTTTGCGTTGTTTGGGCATGAAGACGCCCGACGTATCTTACCCATCCCGTACGGACCGGCCTTCGCCCTTCTTCTGTGCCTTCGTCATCGTTTC
>JAEKKE010000344.1 GCA_019510535.1 Acidobacteriota bacterium | reverse complement strand
CTGCTCGCGGAAGCTGAAGCCGTTGTTCTTATACAGAACCCGCCCATCGGGCGCAGTGAGCACCACCTTGGCGACGATGGTGATCAGGTAACTGGAGGTCTGCCCGCTGGAGGAGTCATAGGTCAGCGGAGCAACGGTCTGAGAGGTGATGGTTCCCGTCAGCAGAGCGTCGCTGTTTTCCGGCTTCTCATCGGAGGTGACGACATAGCGGGTGCGATTATTCAGAGCGTGCACCACGGCCTGTGTGAAAGCGACCTCGGTGTGATAGCTCTGTGTATTGTTCTTGAAGACTGGGACCGCGAGTGTACGGACACCCGCAGGAATATGCGTAGCCTGACCCGCACGGTGATAGCCACAACCAGTTGCCGCCAGAAGTACAGAGAGAAGAACGAGCCGCTTCATCGCATGTTCAGTGTACGCAGAATCAAAAGGTATCCACTCTTTTTACTTGCCACTTCGGAGCGCTGAAGGCGCGTTCTATATCAGCCTGGGGCAACGCCCCAGGTAGCGAGTCCAGAAAGAGTTGGAGGGCTGAAGGCCCGTTCTATATTCATGCAGTCTTGCGTTCTTGAAATTTCTTGATACCGCCTCGCATCTACTACAGACGCTGCAGATGCGTGTCCTTGAAGCGCGTGGGGTACTTCAACCCATACCCCAGCAGGCGGTCAAAGCCGATGTGGCTGACCCAGATCAGCGCAATCGCCAAAACGCGCGGATGGTGCGCCCAGGCAGCCACGATGGCAAGCAGAACAGGCAGCACCTCCGTATGAAAGAAGTTGTACGCCGCTGCTCCAACGCGTGCTCCCGCGGCAAAACCAATCATCGAGAGATCAGGCACAAGGAAGAGCAGACCGAAGAGCAGCCAGCTCGCATGGATCTGTTGGTAGCAGAACAGGGCAACCGCCAAAATGGCCGCACCTTCAAGATGCAACAGAACTCGGGGACGCGTCAGCATGCCTTCAAGCTAAACGAAAAGGCCACCCCGAAGGGTGGCCTTTCGATTTCCTGTATCAGGAACTTATGCGGGGCTCGGACGGCTGTCGCCAAAGCCAGGAGCGCGGCCGCTCTCGGGCTTCAGGACCTTCTGCGTATCCGCAGTGTTCGAGTCCGCGTGGGCCAGGGCCGACTTCGACGGAGGCAGATCCTTGCCTTCGATGATCAGGCGGATCTCCTGTGCGTCGATCGTCTCACGCTCCAGCAGGGCCTGCGCCATGCGGTGCATGATGTCCTGGTTATTTTCCAGGATCGAGTACGCCGACTTGTAACCCGCATCGACGAAGTTACGAACCTCACCGTCGATCTGCCTGGCGGTATCGTCAGAGAAGTCGCGGTGCTGTGCGATCTCGCGGCCGAGGAAGATCTGCTCTTCCTTCTTACCAAAGGTCAGCGGACCGAGATTCGACATACCGTACTCGCAGACCATGCGGCGAGCCAGATCAGAGGAACGCTCGATGTCGTTGCCGGCGCCGGTGGTCATCTTCTTGAGGAAGATCTCCTCGGCGCAGCGGCCGCCCATCAGGATGGCAAGCTGCGTCTCCAGGTAGTCCTTGGTGACGGTGTGCTTGTCTTCCTCAGGAATCTGCATGGTCACACCCAGAGCCATACCGCGCGGGATGATGGTGACCTTGTGCAGCGGGTCAGCATGCTCACGCATGGCGGCGACCAGGGCATGGCCGGCTTCGTGATACGCCGTGACCTTCTTCTCTTCGTCGGTTAGCAGCATCGACTTGCGCTCGGCGCCCATCAGGACCTTGTCCTTGGCAACCTCAAAGTCGTACATGTGTACGGCCTTGCGATTGTTACGGGCAGCGATCAGCGCAGCCTCATTGACCATGTTTGCCAGGTCAGCGCCGGAGAAGCCCGGTGTCCCACGAGCCAGGATGTTCAGGTCAACGTCCTCAGCCAGAGGAACCTTCTTGGAGTGAACGCGAAGCACTTCCTCGCGGCCACGGACGTCCGGACGGCCCACGATCACGCGGCGGTCGAAACGGCCGGGACGCAGCAGCGCCGGGTCAAGAACATCAGGACGGTTGGTGGCAGCCACCAGGATCACGCCGTCGTTGGACTCAAAGCCGTCCATCTCGACGAGAAGCTGGTTCAGCGTCTGCTCACGCTCATCGTGTCCGCCGCCCAGACCCGCGCCGCGGTGACGGCCGACAGCGTCGATCTCGTCGATGAAGATGATGCAGGGAGCGTTCTTCTTGCCCTGTTCGAAGAGGTCGCGGACGCGGCTGGCGCCCACACCGACGAACATCTCAACGAAGTCTGAACCGGAGATGGAGAAGAACGGAACGTTGGCTTCGCCGGCGACTGCGCGCGCCAGCAGGGTCTTACCGGTTCCCGGAGGTCCGACGAGGAGCACGCCCTTGGGGATACGGCCACCCAGGCGCTGGAACTTCTGCGCTTCGCGCAGGAATTCGATGATCTCCTTCAGCTCTTCCTTGGCTTCGTCCACGCCGGCGACATCTTTGAACGTCACCTTCTTCTGCTGCATGCTCAGCAGACGGGCGCGGCTTTTGCCGAAGCTGAGGGCCTTGTTGCCGCCCGACTGCATCTGGCGCAGGAGGAAGAACCACAAACTCAGAATCAGCGCGAAGGGAGCGATCTGGATCAACAGGCCAAGCCATGCATTCGACTGCTGATCCTTCACCGTGATGGCGACACCGTGATCACGCAGCGACTTGTACATGTCCGGATAGTTGGCCGGAATGGTGGTATGGAACTGGTCCTTGTTGTCTCGGTAATGTCCGGTCACTTCCGTGCCGTTGACCACTACGTCAGAGATCTTGCCTTGTTCGGCATCATTCAACAACTGACTCAGGGAGATGGTTGTGTCATGTCCGATGCCTGTTCCCTTGACCACGAACTGCCAAAGAATCACGAGGCAGGTGATCATGAATACCCAGATCAGGACGGTTTTAACAGTTGAATTCAAATCCGGTTCCTCTTTCCGGCTGCTTCGCCTGGAAGCTAAACCAGCCGGACACGTTTCACAGAAATACTCCCAGCATTAACGATTCGGCCTCCCCTTTCAGGGGAAGTTTCTGCAACTTCGGTCGGAGGTAACGATGTTCAGATCCGGGACAGTTGCAGCTCCCGGGCAGTTCTGCGGGCTCGTAAACCGCCCGGCAGGTGAAGTTGAGCCCCCGGCTTTGCCGAGACGGTGGGATCCGGAGCCCACCCCTCCCCCGCCAGACCGCACATCGCCAGCAACTTTGCCGTCTCCACGAAGCTGAGCCGGCATCCCAACCCTGCCGCTGCCCCCCGCAGCACCCGCCGCCGCGCCGCCAGCGAAAGCGGCCGCAGCCGTTCAATTTCGACGGCGACCGCACCGGCTCCTGGGGCTGTCTCAGAACTGCGGCCCCCACCCCGGACCGGCGTCCCGGGCAGAACCAGCCCCGGCAGAAGCCTCGCCAGCTCCCCGGCCCAGAACTCCTCCTCGGCGCGGGCCAGCTCCGCCACCTGGGCCAGAGCTGGCGTAATCTGCGGGTTGAACTGACGCAGCAGCGGCATCACCTCGTGCCGGACACGGTTACGGGTCAGATCGAGGGACCGGTTGGTCGAATCTTCCCTCCACTCCTGGCCGCGTGCCCGCAAAAACGCCTCCACCTCCGCCCGGGAGACACCCAGCATGGGACGGATGATCCTGGGCCCGAGCTCGGAAGGTTTGCCGGTGACCACTGGCGAAATAGCTCCGAGGCCCTCCGTCCAGGCGCCGCGCAGCAGCTTCATGAGCACCGTCTCCGCCTGGTCGTCCTGAGTATGTGCTGTAGCAACCCCATCGACATCCAGCCGGGAGAAGACCTGGTACCGCAGGGTGCGGGCAGCCTCCTCGATGGACTCCTTTTCCTGCTCCACCCTCGCCGGCACATCAACTCGCTCCGCAGTCACCGGAATCCCGAGCCGCTCGCAGAGCTGCAGCACAAAGGCGGCATCGGCCTCTCCCTCTGCTCCGCGAATCCCATGCTCCACATGCACAGCGCTGAGACCGATGCCCAGATCCGCTCTCCGGTCGGCAAGAGCGAGCAGCAATGCCACCGAGTCCGCCCCGCCCGAGACGCCGACGGCGACCCGTTCGCCCACCCGGAAAAGACTGCCGTTCAAATTCAGTGCACCTTCAGCCATCGTTCCATTATCAATACGTTATGTTCCAAACCCGTCCCGCCACGCCAGCAGACGCTGCCCTCATCGCGGAACATCGCCAGCGCATGTTCGCCGACTCCGGCCAGGGAGACGAAGCGGTCCGTGCCACCGTGCGCGCGAACTTCGAACCCTGGGTCAGACCGCGGCTCGAGTCCGGCGAATACACCGGATGGATCGTCGAGCTCGATGGCCGTCCTATCGCCGGCGCGGGAATCTGGTGGATGCAGTGGCCGCCGCACTTCCTGGACCCCGTGCCGCTGCGCCCTTATCTGCTCAATGTGTTCGTGGACCCGGCCCATCGCGGCCATGGTCTGGCACGGAAACTGGTCGAGCTCGCCATCGAAGCGACGCGGAGCCGTGGCTGCCGCCTGCTCTCGCTCCACGCCTCACGGATGGGAAAACCCATCTACGAAAAGATGGGCTTCACCGGAACAACGGAGATGATGCTTCACCTGTAACGAGCCAGCAAACTGTTTTTTAGTTGTCATTCCGCACGGATCTGCTTTTCGACCCATTCCTTGCGGCTATGAGAGACCATTCGCGCTACGCGCGAACCGGGTGGGAGCCGAGGGCTTCAGCCCTCGGTTGGCGGCCTAACTATGGATTGGGGCTTTAGCCCTGGGCTTTTTGTGGCGTTGAGCACAAAAGCCCAGGGCTAAAAGCCCATTTAATTTCAACTCCAAATCAGCGGGCTGAAGCCCGCTGCTCCCACCGGAATCGATAGCCCTAATGCTTCAAATAAAACTCTGCCAGCTCCAGGTCGCCAGGCTGCGTAATCTTGAAATTCCGCGGTGATCCCGCCACCACAGCGACTTCCATCCCGGCACGTTCCAGCACGCTCGCCTCATCGGTTCCGCTGAAGCCATCTGCGTTGGCCTCCGCAAAGGCCCTCCGCAACTGGGCCGCCGTGGCTCCCTGCGGCGTCTGCGCCTGCACAATCAACTCACGCGGAATGGTGCCGGTAATAATCGCTCCGTCGGCGGTACGTTCCACCTGCTTGATGGTGTCGATGGCCGGCACGCCGACGATGGCCGCTCCATGCTTTTGAATCGCCGCAATGGTGCGTTCGATGGTGTGTCCGTCGATCAGCGGGCGCACAGCATCGTGCACCAGCACAATGTCATCGTCGGCACAATCCAGCGCAGCCAAGGCGTTGGCGACCGATCCCTGGCGATTTTCTCCGCCTTCCACCACCCGCACGCGGCCGTTGAGACCTGCCGCGGCTACCTGCTGGTGGACACGCTTCATCTCCTGCGGCCGCACCGCGACCAGGATCTCAGTGACCTCCGCAACTCCGGCGAAGGCCTTCAGGCTGTGAATCAGGATCGGCTGGCCGCCCAGCTCCAGAAATTGTTTGGGACCGGCAGCTCCCGCCGCCGCCATGCGCGTGCCGATTCCGGCCGCTGGAAGAATGACAAAGACTCGCATATATCAGGACGCGAGTATATCGCGTCCGCCCGGTGCATTTATGCTGGTGCTTGCATGCGAATTGGTTACGGCTTCGATTCTCACGCCTTTAAACCCGGCGTTCCCCTAATCATCGGCGGTCTGCCGATCGACTCTCCGGAAGGCCTGGCCGGGCACTCGGATGGTGACGTACTCTTGCACGCCATCACGGACGCCCTGCTTGGAGCAGTCTCCGCCGGAGACATCGGCACCTTCTTTCCTCCGAGCGATGCGCGCTGGAAGGGCGCGGCTTCAGACATCTTTCTGCGCACCGCACTGGAAGAGGTAGCCGCTGCCGGCTATCGCATCGTGAACATCGATACCGTGCTGGTGCTGGCTAAACCCAAAATCGTTCCTATCGCCGGAGACATGCGCGCCCGCGTCGCCGAACTCCTCGGCGTCTCGCCGCGTGATGTCGGCATCAAGGCCAAAACTCCTGAAGGCCTGAACCAGGACGGAGTCGCGGTCGCCCACGCGACCGTTCTGCTGGAAGAGGTCAAGACCCCCGAAGGCAAACTCGCCATCGCCGTGGAAGACGATGTCGACGCCGCCGTGAAGAACCTGGTGGACGGCATCGAAGTCCACGATACCCGCGCCCTGGGCCGCAAGCCGGCTTTCGATGCCGACGATCTGACCTAGTCTTCCCTGGTATTCAAACGAAGGGCGTCCCGCGGGACGCCCTTCGCTTTTTTCATTTGGCAGACCACCGGAAAGCATCTACAGTGGCACACATCTTCAGGAAAGCGAGTTGAGCTGGCATGAATTCTGGTAATCCCGATCCATCTGCACTCTTCGCCCTGATGGCCCCTGTGATCCTTATGTGCTGGATCATCGGTGCGGCCATCATCATCGTTCCCTTCTGGCAGATCTTCAAGAAAGCCGGCATGGCGCCTGCGCTTTCGTTTCTGATGGTGGTGCCGCTGGCGAACCTCGTGATGCTGTATGTCCTGGCCTTCTCACCGTGGAAGACGCCGGTCGTCCCGGCATACGCAACCGCCGGATATCCGCCACCACCGCCTTCGCCCTATGAGGCCCCGCCCCAGGCCTGATTCAAAGCCTGGATTTCCAACGTCACAACATTCGTACGGAGAAGAATTGAACATGGGTGAGCTCTTCACTCCAACGCATCTGATCGTCCTGCTTTTCCTCGCTTCCTTGGTTGTCGTTCCCTTCTGGCAGATCTTCAAGAAGACAGGTCTCCCTGCGCCGGTCAGCATCCTCATGCTCGTGCCGCTGGTCAACCTCATCCTTCTCTACGTCATTGCCTTTAGTAAGAACAGACCTCAAGTCGAGTCGCTTTAAAGCATTTCTCCTGTTGCTGGGTATTCCGGGAGGGTGTGCAGCGGCGTTTTCATTGAGGAAAACGCCCATAGATGCACAACCCTGCAATACACCTACAGGAGAAATGCTTTAGCGGCGGCTCCCTGAGCAATTCCAGAGCCGGGCAGAATCTCCGCTAGAATCAGAGATTGGTTCTCATATCCAGCATGACTGATTCCGCCCGCCCTACTCGCGTCCGTATTGCTCCTTCGCCCACCGGCGATCCCCACGTCGGCACTGCCTACATCGGCCTGCTGAACTACATCTTTGCCCGCCAGCGCGGAGGACAGTTCATCCTGCGCATTGAAGACACGGACCGCACCCGTTTTGTCCCTACCTCCGAGCAGATGATCTTCGATTCGCTGCGCTGGCTGGGACTGGACTGGAATGAGGGTCCGGATGTCGGCGGCCCCCACGGCCCCTACCGCCAGTCGGAGCGCACCGAGATCTATCGCGAGCACGTGCAGACGCTGCTCAAAAACGGCACAGCCTATCGCTGCTTCTGCACCCCCGAGGAGCTGGAAGCCAAGCGCAAGTCGCAAATGGCCGCCAAGGTCGCGCCCAAGTACGACCGCACCTGCAAGTACCTGCCGAAGGAGACGGTCGAGGCGAACATCGACGCCGGCAAACCCTTCACCATCCGCATGGCTGTGCCGGAAGACGGTTCCACCACCTTCCGCGATGAGCTGCGGGGCGAGATCGTCATCGACCACAACAACGTCGACGACCAGGTCCTGTTGAAGTCTGATGGTTTCCCCACTTACCACCTGGCGAACGTCGTTGACGACCACCTGATGCAGATCACGGACGTCATCCGCGCCGAGGAGTGGATCAGCTCCACGCCGAAGCATGTGCTGCTCTATGCCTCCTTCGGCTGGGAACGGCCGAAGTTCTGGCACATGCCGCTGTTGCGCAATATCGACAAGTCGAAGATCTCCAAGCGCAAGAATCCGGTTTCGCTGATCTACTACCGCGAGTCCGGCTTCCTGCCGCAGGCCGTGATCAACTTCCTGGGCCTGATGGGCGGCGGTATGCCGACTCTCAACCCAATCGAAGCCGCCAATGCCGGAAGCACCAAGGAAGTCGATATCTTCTCCGTGGCTCAGATGGTGGAGCGGTTCGAGTTCCAGCGTATCTCGCTCGGCGGACCGGTCTTTGATCTGGTGAAACTCAAGTGGCTGAACGGCGAATACCTCCGCGCCCTTCCGCAGGAAGAGTTCGTCGCTGTGCTGAAGCAGACAATCCTCTCCGACAGCTACATCCGAGCCATCGCGCCGCTGGTGCAGACGCGTATGGAGACGCTGGGACAGTGGGGCGACCTGACCGACTTCTTCTTCCGCGACATCGTCGCTCCGCCCGCCGATGTGTGGATTCCGAAGAAGCGCACGCCGGAAGAGACTCTCGCCTTCGCCGCGGAGATGCTTACTGCGCTGGAAGGAACGGACTGGACGACGGATGCGATCGATGCAGCACTGCGAGCCCTGCTGACCGCCAAGGAGTGGTCGGTCAAAGAAGCCTTCATGCTGCTGCGCGCCATCCTCACCGGAAGCGCACAGTCGCCGCCGCTGCTGGAGTCGCTGGTGGTCTTCGGCAAAGCCCGCAGCATCGACCGCATCCGGCGTTTCGTGGACAACCAAAAGAAGGCAGCCGCCAATACGAAGAAATAAGAAAAGCCCGGCATATGCCGGGCTTCTTCTTTGTGTCTTCGCTTTTTATCGGCATCGTGCGAAGCACGATCTGGGTGGGAGCAGCGGGCTTCAGCCCGCTGACTAAAACGCGTGTTAGGACTTGGGCTTTAGCCCTGGGCCTTTTCTGTAGCTTGTATAAAAACCCAGGGCTAAAGCCCAAATTCTTTGAGATCGCTTGACCGTAGGCTGAAGCCCACGGCTCCCACCTAACAACCCTCTACTTCGCAGTGACCTCAATCTCCACCGGAAGCTTCTTCGGCGGATAGCAGGCAGCGTTATCGCAGGCCTGATAGCTGAGCACGCCCTTCACCGTATACGTTCCCGCCGCTGCCGCAGTGAGATGCGTCTTCAGCGTCACGTCACCGGTGTACACATCCAGCTTCTCCTGCGGATTGAACGAGAAGCTGTACTCATGCCCCACCGGATAGTCGATCGCACCCAGCTTCACGCCGGTCGCCGGTTCCAGCTTCAGCACCGTAGGAATCAGAAGCTCGCTCTTCGGTGTATGCGAGTTCATGTGATAGCCGTCGAGCACCTTGAAGTGCAGTTCCACCACCGCGGGCTTCTTCGCCGCGATCGAAGCGGGCTCGGCGGCGTAGTTCACAAAGCTCTTCGGCACAGGGCCGTTCATCTGTGCGGACGCGAGTCCGGCAGCGAATACAGGCACAACCAGCAGGTTCAGCAGACGCTTCATCGTTACATGGCTCCTGTTGCAGCAATGGTCTTTTTGATCTTGGTTTCGATGTCGTCCTTGCTTCCCAGCCCGGCCGACTGCTCGACGATGGTGCCGTTGCCGGCGACGTAAAAGCTCATGGGCAGGATCGCGAAGTCGCCATAAGCCTTATCAGCTTTGTGATCGGTCAGCAGGATGGGATAGGTCACGCCCAGCTTGTTTGCTGCTTTGGCAATCGCTTCCTTCGGCTCATCCTCATCTTCAGAGATGCCAAGAATGATGAATCCCTGACCGGCATACTTCTTGCGGAGCTCTTCGAACCAGGGCATCTCCAGCTTGCACGGAGCGCACCAGGTGGCCCAGAAGTTCACCAGTACCGGCTTGCCCTTGTAATCGCTGAGTGAGACCTTCTTGCCCTCGAGCGTGGTGAGCGTGAAAGCCGGCGCAGGTTTACCCCGCAGATCCAGATCTCCTACGAAGCTGTCTGCGCTCACAGACGGCGTGGGAGGCGCCGCTCCCTCTTTCACCAGAGCAAGCTCCGGAGCTTGCTTTGCCTTCTCTGCCGCCAGACGGCGTGCGCGCAGGTTCTGCACCCCCGCCCACACCAGCGCCGCCACCAGCAACGCAACGACGCCGAGTACTGCCAGATTCCGCTTCACGATTGAAGTCTCCTACACTCCAGTGTACCGGCACGGCTCACAGTCATGCCCCCCCGGTGTAGCATCTGGTTGGACTGATGGAAACCGCAAACAGCATCACACCTTCCGATCTGGTGCGCATTGAAGCCGCCGCCCTGGAGAGTCTGGCTGCGCGCCTGGACGGCTCCATGCACCAGGCCTTTCACGACGCCGCCCAGCGGCTGGCCGCCTGTGCCAACAATCGTCAGCGCGTCGTGGTCACCGGCATGGGCAAGAGCGGACTCATCGCGCAGAAGATCGCCGCAACCCTGAACTCCACCGGTACCCCGGCACAGTTTCTGCATCCCGCGGAGGCCATCCACGGCGACCTCGGCATGCTTACCCGCGGAGACCTGGTACTAGCGCTCTCCTACTCCGGTCAGACCGAAGAGATTCTGCGCCTGCTGGAGCTGCTGAAGCGGCTAGGGGATGCCCTCATCACCATGACTGGCGAACCACAGTCGGCGCTCGCCCAGGCAAGCGATGTTGTTCTGGACTGCTCCGTCTCCCGCGAGGCCTGCACGTTGAACCTTGCACCGACGGCCTCCACCACCGTGATGCTCGCACTCGGAGATGCGCTCGCCATCGAGGTTGCGCGGCTACGTGGATTCCGCAGCGAAGATTTCGCCCAGCTTCATCCCGGCGGCAAGCTGGGTAAACGGCTACGGCTGGTCTCGCAGCTCATGCATGCAGGCGACACCATCCCGGTCGTCGCTCCCTCCACCCCCATGCCGGAGGTCATCCATGAGATGAGCCGTAAGCGGCTGGGCATCACTACCGTGGCGGAAGACGGCAGGCTGCTCGGCATTATCTCGGACGGAGATCTGCGCCGCTTGCTTGAACGCGAGCAGGCACAGGCACTTTCCCGCACCGCCGCAGAGGTGATGAACACGGCGCCCCAGACCATCGCTCCCGATGCCCTGGCGTCCTCCGCCCTGGCCGTGATGGAAGAACGGAAGATTACCTCGCTGGTGGTTGTCACCAAAGACAAACGCCTGCAGGGAGTCCTACACCTTCACGACCTCTGGGGCCTGGAACTGGTTTAGGAGCGCCCTAAGCCTTCTTTAGAGCCGCCGGCCTAAACCGTTCCGTCGTCGTACGGAGCGTGTGATAGCACTCGCAGGCGGCCTTCTCCAGCTCAGCGCGATCCTTGATGCGGATCTTGCCGCGGGTGTACTCCATCAGTCCGGCTCGTTGCAGATCGCCCGCCGCAATGGTCACGGTCGAACGGCGCGCACCCAGCATCTGTGACAGATACTCCTGCGTCAGCCGCAGCGAACTCGATTGCATGCGGTCAGAAGCTGTCAGCAGCCAGCGCGCCAGGCGCTGTTCGACGGAGTGGATGCGGTTGCAGACCACGTTCTGGCCCATCTGCACCATCTTGAGGTATGCCGCCTGATGGACGGCATGGAGCAGCGCCGGATCGCGGCGCACCTCCTCCCGCATCACCGCGGAACGGATACGCAGAGCCGACCCCTCTCCCCGGACAGTAGCCAGGTGGGGCCCAACAGGCTGATCGATCAGCGGACCGACATTGATCAGGCTTTCGTGGCCGATCGTAGCCACCTCGACCGAATCGCCCGACTCAGTAAGCACGCTCAGTGAGACGAATCCGCTCAACGGAAAATACACAAATTCCGTCGGCTTCTCCGGTTCTGCAAGTGTCATACCCACCTGTAAATCCACTTGCGTGAAATGCCGTTGCAGTGCGGCGTAGGTGGCTTCCGGGAGTTGCAGCAAAATCCAGTTCAGGGGCCGTTGATTCATGGTCCCCGTCGTTTCCAGTCCATTCATCGTGGGGTTCCTTACACAACACAGAGCACGACGAATGCCATACCTTGGGTATGCCTATCCTTGGCATTTTCAGCGTATATATCGAAGTGCTGACCCTATCGTGAATGATTCTGCATATACGTGTCTGTCATACAGCACACATAGTGCAACTTTTTGAAAAAAAAGACGGTTTTGGGTCTGAAGCCTTAAGCCTGGCTTAAGCTAAGAGCATTTTTCGCTGTTGCTGGGTATCCCGGAAGGAGAGCGCAGCGGCGTTTTCATTGCGGAAAACGCCCATAGATGCGGAAGCCCTACTCTACACCCACAGGGAAAATGCTCTACAGGGTCGATTCGGCGTCGGCGACGGTGGGAAACACCTTCAACACTGTGTTCACCTTGGTGAGCTCCATCAACGCTGCGATTCGCTGCTGCGGAGCCGCGACGGCCAGCCTTCGCCCCTGTTTCTGGGCTGCCAGATGGAAGTTCATGATGGCGCCGAGCCCGGCCGAATCGACGTACGGTACCCCAGAGATATCCAGAACGACCAGAGGCTCCGTAGACGCCTTTGCCGCGGCCTGCAGTTTGGGCAGATCGCCCAGCGTCAGCGAACCGGAGAGACGCATGATGAGGATTCCCTCCAACGCACCAGGAGCGGTATCAATCTTCAAGGGCACAGGCGGCA